>CAUGKZ010000354.1 GCA_959600065.1 uncultured Kroppenstedtia sp.
TATCCCGCCTTTGGGCATGATTGATATCTCTCCGATCATCGCTTTAATCGCGTTGAGATTTGTAGAACAAGGGGTCTTTTTTATCCTGCAACTGATCTTAGGTGCTTTTTAATGGCGCATAAAGAAGATTTGTTCCGTCATTTTCGGTCGGAGGAACGCCCTTTTGTGGAGCGGGTGCTGGATTGGACGGAACAGGCGGAAAGTCGCTTCCGCCCTGTTTTGACTCCTTTTCTCAATCCAAGGGAACAAGCGATCACCGATATGCTGGTGAAAAGGGCCCCCGAACTCGGTGTTACTTTCGACGGGGGCTTTTTCAGTGCCGAGCGGAAGCGGGCGCGTATTTTTCCGCCTTGGCAAGAGGATGGGGACAACGGTTTGTCGTTTTTCGAGTTGCAATCGGTAGATCGTTCCAGTCCATTGCAACATCCAGATGTGCTGGGTTCACTGCTGGGCTTGGGAGTGAAACGAGAAGTGCTAGGAGATCTTCTGCCTCGGCAAACGCATTGTCAGGTGATCATTGCCGGGGAAATTTCGGACTACATCCAGATGCAACTGAATCGGGTGGGCCGAATCCCGGTGCGGATGATGGAAATCAAACGGGAGGATATCCAACCGCCGCAACAGAAGACGGAGGTGGTGACCGTTTCCGTCGCCTCTCTCCGAGTAGATGCGCTAGTGGCGGAGGCCTTCCGTCTGTCGAGAGCGAAGGCGACTTCTTTGATCAAGAACGGAAAGTGCCATATCAATTGGAAACCGACGGAGAATCCTGCAGAGACGGTCCGGGAGGGGGACATGATCTCCCTACGCGGACAGGGACGAGTTCGGATCGGGGAGGTTTTGGGTGAGACCAAGAAAGGTCGTTGCAGAATGGAGCTGATCCGGTTCCTTTGATTGAAAGTAAGGCCACTTGTCTGGAAAACTGATAAACTGGGACAAGTTGGTGTAGCCAACCGGCAGGAATTCTGCTAACATTGTAGAATAGAAAATGGCGAGGCCAATTCCTGAGGAGGTGTCAGCATGCCGCTTAGTCCTTTAGATATACACAATAAAGAGTTTAAGCGCTCCTTTCGCGGCTATGACGTAGACGAGGTCAACGACTTCCTCGATCAGATTATCAAAGATTTCGAGTTTCTCATCCGCGAGAAACAACAGCTGGAACAACAGGTGGAGGAATTGCAACAAGAGCTTGAGCAAGTGATGGATGAGCAGTTGTCTGCTCCCAGCCAACATACGCCTCCTCCAGTACCACCGCAATCCCAACCGCCGCAACCGCCACAACCGACGCAATCTCATTATCCGCAACATGCGGAACCGCCGGCGCCGATTCAACAGCAACCTTCCCCTTCTTCGCTCTCTTCCATGGAGCAGAGCATCCACAAGTCGATTCGTGTGGCTCAGGAAGTGGCTGAAGAGGTGCGTTTGAATGCGAAGAAAGAAGCGGAACTCATCGTCCAAGAAGCGGAAAAAAATGCGGATCGGATCATCAATGAAGCTTTGCAGAAAGCCCGCGATGTCCATACCGAATTGATGGATCTCAAACAAAAGGCGACGGTGTACCGGGCTCGCTTCCGCACGTTGGTACAGTCTCACCTCGATATTCTCGACAGCACCGACTGGGAGTCTCTCGAGGAACTGGAAGATGGTTTGGAAGAGGCCGGCAAACAGCTGAACCAATATGCAGAAGGCCGGAACGAAAATATGATGTTGCAACAACCTACGGATGAATATGGACAAGCCCAGGATTACAGCCAGGATACCTTTGTCTCTCACTCCCATTTAGAAGATACAAACCCTTCCTACGATCAGAGGGTATATATGGGAGAAGAAGAGGAGCCTCATCACGATTTGCGTCGTACATCCCGTAAAATGAAGCGCAAAGCGATGTTTTGATTTTTCGCCTTGACATGACTGGGTTAATTTGGTATTATGTACCGAATTTGAGGCTCAGTTTTACCGAACTGAAGTGCGTTGAAAACGGGTTGGGGCGGGAGCACCCTGTCCCTGAAAACCATGGCAGACCCTGTGTAAGTGACACGGGGTTTCGCTGTACAGGCGAAGAACGGGAGAGTAGACAGCAGGGTTTCGGTTCAGCGAGTTAGGGAGGGTGAAAGCCTAACACGATGCCTCTGTCGAAGATCACCCGGGAGCTGCCCCCTGAAACAGGAGTAGGGGAGGCCGCCCGATCCCCGTTACGGATCATCAAGCGGGTCCTTCCGTTCTGAGCGAAGGGCTTATTAGGGTGGTACCGCGGGTAACTTCTCGTCCCTTTCCGGGATTGAGGAGTTTTTTTATTTTGGAAGGAGTGAGGGAAATGGATTATAAAAAGACATTGAACCTTCCACGGACTCAGTTTCCGATGCGGGGCAATCTGCCCAACCGGGAGCCGGAGATGCAAGCCGAGTGGGATGAAAAAAACATTTACCATCAAGTGTTAGAAAATCGCAAGGGAAAGCCGAAATTTGTTTTACATGACGGGCCGATCTATTCCAACGGAAACATCCATATCGGGCACGCCATGAATCGCGTGTTGAAGGATATGATCATCCGCTTTAAATCTTTACAAGGATTTGATACCCCTTATATCCCCGGATACGATACACATGGGATGCCGATTGAACACGCGGTAATCACAAAGAAAAAACTGAACCGCCGGGATCTGGACCCTGTCCAGTTGAGAGAAGCGTGCAGAGAGTATGCACTCTCCTTTGTAAATCGGCAGAAAGACCAGTTTAAACGATTAGGTGTTCTCGGGGACTGGGAGCATCCCTATGTGACATTGGCGCCCCAATACGAGGCGAAGCAGATTCGCATTTTTGGCGAAATGGTGAAAAAGGGTTATGTGTATCAGGGATATCGCTCCATTTTCTGGTCCCCCTCTTCGGAGTCTGCTCTAGCAGATGCAGAAGTGGAGTATAAAGAGAAGCGCTCACC
>CAUGKZ010000355.1 GCA_959600065.1 uncultured Kroppenstedtia sp.
GGGGGATGCGGACTTCCGTCACACAAATGGTTCATGGGCATAGACTATCATATATCACGCCCGGAACTCATTTTTGAGGTGAATATCGGCAAAGGGAGGAACCTATTTTGGAATCGATCGCTCAGGAAATGAAGCAAGCCGATATCCGGGATGTACGCATCAATGAACTGTTATCCCGTCATACGACATGGAAAGTGGGCGGTCCCGCTGATCTTTTGGTCTACCCCACGGACAAGGGTGAACTGGAGCGGGCCATGTCCGTGATTCACAAACACGGCCTCCCCTGGCGGGTGATCGGCAGGGGATCCAACCTGTTGGTACGGGATGGTGGAATCCGTGGTGTCGTGATTAAAATGGGAAACGGAATGGACCATTTGCAAGTGGAGGGAGACCGCGTCACGGCGGGAGGCGGGTATTCCTTTGTCAAATTGTCGGTGATGATCTCCAGACAGGGCTTGACCGGACTGGAATTTGCCGGTGGAATTCCCGGTACTGTCGGGGGAGCTGTGTTCATGAATGCTGGTGCCCACGGGTCTGAAGTCTGTGAAGTGCTGGAAAAGGCAGAAGTTCTTCTGGAAAATGGGGAATGGGCTGTATTGGATAACGAAGAACTTCAATTCAGCTACCGCACTTCCATCCTGCAAAAGGAAAAGCGCGGGGTGGTGACAGAGGCCACATTTCAACTGAAGGAAGGAAATCGGGAGGAAGTGTTGGCCACCATGGCTCGGTACAAGGAGCAGCGCAGACAGTCCCAGCCCCTGCAAGATCGTTGTGCGGGAAGTGTCTTTCGGAATCCGACGGGGGATCATTCCGGCCGTCTGATCGAAGCTGCGGGGCTGAAAGGTTACCGGATCGGCGATGCAGAAGTGTCCACCCGGCATGCCAATTTCATCGTCAATCGCGGAAACGCGACGGCAAACGATGTTCTCACCCTAATTAGGCACATCATCAGAACCATTGAGCAGAAGTACGGGGTTACTCTGGTACCGGAAGTTCAGGTGGTGGGCGAGGGGTAGACGGAGGTGGAACATTGGAGCAGTTTGTCATTAAAGGCGGGAAACCTCTGTACGGCACCCTACGGGTTCAAGGTGCCAAAAATTCAGCTCTTCCCATCCTGGCTGCGACGCTGATGGCTGGGGGATTCCATGAAATCCGGGATGTCCCCCGCCTTTCCGACATCGATGTGATGGATCGCATTTTAAGAGCGCTAGGTGTCAAAGCGCGATGGGACGGAAACCATGTCAAATTGGAGACATCTACTCTCAAAACGACACGGATTCCCGAAGTGTTGATGCAACAGATGCGATCCTCCATCTTCTTGATGGGGCCACTTCTCGCCCGGACGGGGGAAGTGATTGTCACTCGCCCTGGAGGATGTGCAATCGGGGCCCGCCCCATCGATCTTCATCTGAAAGGGTTGCGGCTGTTGGGAGCCGAGATCCAGGAGGATCAGGGCCATATCCGTTGTTCTGCCCGCAAGTTGACAGGTGCAGATATCCACTTGGATCTGCCCAGTGTGGGGGCGACGGAAAACATCATGATGGCGGCGGCTTGTGCCGAAGGGGAAACCGTGATTCGAAACGCCGCCCGGGAACCGGAAATTGTCGACTTGCAACGTTTCTTGAACCGGATGGGTGCTGACGTTCACGGGGCGGGCACTGGCCAGGTGGTGATCCACGGTGTCAGACAGCTACATCCGGTCTCATACGAAATTATTCCGGATCGGATTGTGGCCGGCACGTTAGCCGTCGCCGCCGTTGTCACAGGTGGAGAGATCCTGTTGACCCATGTCATTCCAGACCATATGCGATCCACCCTCCAGTTGTTGGAGCGCGCAGGTGCCCAGTTGAAAAGCGAGGGGGATGCCTTGTGGGTTCAAGGAGGCGCTCAGTTAAAGGCGGTAGGGGATGTGGTGACGGAACCTTATCCCGGATTTCCCACGGATATGCAACCCCAAATTCTCGTTTTGTTATCCTTGACCCAAGGGAAGAGTCAATTATCCGAGAAGATCTTTAACGGGCGCTTGAAACATGTCCATGAGCTGACCCGGATGGGAGCGGATCTGACCGCCCATGACAACCAAGTGGAGATCCGGGGGGTGCCTTATCTGAGCGGAGCCGTTGTGGAAGCCTCCGATCTGCGGGCGGGGGCGGCACTGGTGACCGCTGGATTGGCCGCCAATGGAACTACTCATGTATATGGACTCAACCATATAGACCGAGGATATGAACGGCTGGATGCCACCTTTCAGCATCTAGGTGGACAGATTCAACGCTATCATGGAAAAGTAGCCTCTCTTTAACTGGCAGCAGCACAAATTTGTGCCGCTGCTTTTTTGGGATTTTGTCGACCCTGTCCCGTAGAACTGGTACATTGTGATAACATAGGGTGAGATTGCATCAGCATTTCCCTTTTGGGGGTATGTAAAGGAGTTGGATCCCCATGGAACAACGGGTCCCGCCCTTGCGCTCTCCGAGCCGGGGGCGAAAACCCCCCTCAGTTGCGGCCATTCTGTTTATCCTTCTGTTTTTTCTGGGAATTTCTCTGGTTTTGTTCCTGAAGTCTCCTTTGAGTGAAGTCAGGGAGATCCACATTGAAGGAAGTCAGTGGCTGAGTGATGGAGAGGTGATGAAGATCACCCGTTTGATGAAAGGGGCTTCCTGGTTCCATTGGGATGCAAAGGGGGCGGAGGAGCGCCTGCAGGAATTGCCGGAAGTCAAAGAGGCATCCGTGGTTAAATCCTTTCCCGGAAAGGTACAAATCCGGTTGCGTGAGGTAAACCGGGTGGGCTATCTAGCAGAAGGGGGCCAGATCTATCCGTTGCTGTCCGACGGTTCCATTCTGAAGAAGAGTCCATGGAAGGGAGAGGTGGACCGTCCGTTGGTGAAAGGGATGAATCAAAGTTCAGAACGGCGATCG
>CAUGKZ010000356.1 GCA_959600065.1 uncultured Kroppenstedtia sp.
TACCCTGCTTCAGGAAGAAAAAATCCGCGCCTATGAAAAGAATCTCCCCCCTTTCTATTCCATCCAGACAGGCACAACTGTATAATCCCAAGCCAGACCATCCGCAAGGGTGGTCTTCCTATTTTCCTGTACATGGATTAACACAGAAAGGAAAGGTTAACACCTGAATAGATCATTCTGAAAGGACGTCTGTCCATGACCCAAACCACTGTACAAATCTCCCGGCCAGACTGCCGCAGCGAATATGCTCCTTTAAAACAGGTGCTCCTTTGTTCACCCCGTTTTTTGGAGATTCGAGAAGTGATCAACCGCACTCAGCGCCATTTTGCGGATGAAAATATCGATCGGGAGAAAGCGCAACAGCAACATCAACATCTGATCGACGTACTGGAACAATTGGGGGTAAAGGTCATCCTGCTTCAGCCGGATCCCCGTTTTTCGGAACAAGTCTTCACCCGCGACATCGGTTTCACCATCGGTCCCCGCCTGTATATCTCCCGTATGGAAAAATCGATTCGTCAAGGAGAAGAGAATTTGTTGACCGGGTGGCTCCAAAGAGAAGGGATCCCCTTCTCCCGGATCACGGAAGGAAATATCGAAGGCGGAGATGTTCTGATTGACGAAGATACCCTCTACATCGGGGACAGTGGACGTACCTCACGCAAGGCGATTGCCACTCTTCGGCAGGAGCTTCCCCATCTGAATGTGGTCAGCCTCCATTTTCCGGAAAAATATCTGCATCTGGATTGCCTGTTCAATCCCCTCTCCTCCCGGGAAGCCTTGATCTATCCACAGGCTTTTGCAGACAGCGATCTGCGCCGGCTGGCCTCTCGCTACAGCTTGATCGAGATCAATGAGGACGAACAGTTCCGCCTGGGAACCAACGTTCTCTCCATCGGAAACCGGACCGTCATCAGTCAACCTGTCAATCCGGATGTGAACAAAAAACTGCGCCAGCGCGGATTCACCGTCATCGAAGTCGATCTGTCGGAGATCACGAAATCCGGCGGCGCTTTTCGTTGTTGCACCCTGCCCCTGCTTCGGGGATGAGCACCTGGTACTCCTTCAGCGAACAAGGTATGTAAAGACTGTCGGCAGCCACCGACAGTTTTCTTCTGTCAGCGGGAAGAAGAAGTGTTTTTTCCAACCTTTCTTCTTTCGTTTCGAATCAAAACCTTCGCTTGTAAGTAGATCTGCTGCTCCAGCAAACCCGCTTGGTTCAAGTCGGTCAGTTCACTTTCCATCAAATCTAGATCTCCTATCCGATCTCCCGTGTATACAACCAAACCATATTGGCGCAACAGCTTTCGAAGATCGATCATATTTCGCAGTGGTACCTGCAATCCCTGGCCCTCCTCTTTTTGGCTATCTTGTCACACATATACTTCGATGTTTACCTCTCATTCATGATAGAATACGGTCAATACACAAAATAAAGGTGTGAATCCTGTATGCCCTACTCTGATTTTATCCGAGTCAACAGGATGGAAGGCGAGCTCCTGCTGTCCCAGAAGCGCCATCGGTTGGGATGCACGCTGACCACCCGGGAACTGATTTTCCAAAAGCCCCACACCTCTTATCAGGTCATGCTCTCGGAGACGCTGGGCATCCTACCTTTTCAACTGAACCAGACCGGCTCGACGCTACCATGGGATGAGACGGGGGTTACTCCCTTCACCCATCGTTTTTACAGAATCTCTGCCAGCCGGATCTTTATCATCAACCGTAACGGCCGGTTTGAACGGGGTGCAACAGATCTATTGATCCCCCTCTCCGATCGCTTTATCCGCCATATTCAACAATATACAGACCTGGTCTCCATCCCTATTTCCTAATCACCCGCCATCAGGCGGTTTTTTCATCGACTGGCTCCCGACGGGGTCGGAGGATCGGCCAAGCCCGGTTCAAACTGAGGGCTGCAGTGGAAGCGACGACCGCTTTAACCGCATCCCCCGGAATAAAGGGAAGCACGCCCCCTGCCAGCGCAGCTCTCACATCCAACTCCAGGCTGAACATCATCCACAAGGTACCGCAGAGATAGATTAAGGCCATTCCCCAAACCACATGGTAGACTAACAGTTTCCAAAAACGAAGCCGAGGGGCTGACCTTTCCGTCATCCAGCCGATCAGGAAAGCTGCCAGAGGCCAACTCCAGATGTAACCACCAGTGGGTCCGACCAAAACCGCCAACCCTCCCTGCCCCCCGGATAATACCGGGACTCCAAAAGCCCCTAGTAGAATGAAAATTGCGACACTGGTAGCCCCCCATCGTGCTCCCAAAACCGAGCCTGCCAACATGACGACCAGGGTTTGCAACGTCACCGGAACCGGCGGCACCGGGATGGCGATCTGTCCCGATACAGCCAGCAATGCCGCAAACATGGCAGCCAAGACCATATTGCGAATCCGGGCGGTACGCTTTGTCATCCATGATCCCTCCCTATCTTCTCCTCTCCAAGCATAAAAAAGAGGTTGACCATTGTCAACCTCAATATAATTATAGTTGACAATCAACCAAGAAGCTTTTTTACATAGACCGGAAGCCGGAAGCTACCCTCCAGGATCTCTCCGTCGACATAGCGATTCCCTTTTGTTTGCAAACGGCCGCTTCCTTCGCAAAGGGGATCGTATGACTTGGATGCCAAGGTGAAACTCCACACTCCTCCCGGATAGGTGGGTACGGTCGCCAAGTAGGTGCGAACCACCGGAAACAGTTGCCGGAGAGTCTGATGGACTCGGGATAAAACCTCGGGATGAAAGATCGGCGATTCGCTCTGGCAAACCATGAGACCGTCGTTCTTCAGAGCCCGATGAACATCCTGGTAAAAAGGGAGTTCAAACAGAACCTTCGCCGGCCCCACCGGATCCGAAGAATCTACCACCACGACATCATACAGAGATTCCCGCTCCCTGATG
>CAUGKZ010000357.1 GCA_959600065.1 uncultured Kroppenstedtia sp.
GGCAGCACACGACTCCCTTCCGCTGCCCATTTTCTGGTTAATCAACAGCCCTGACATAAAACATGTGACAACCTTCACTCCGGAAAAATTATGGGCTTTTTTGATTTATATGAACTAGTTGGCCGATGGAAAAGCTGTAGTATCTATATCGATAGTGAATTAGTACCTCCAAATAAATTGCACTTTCTCCGATGTTTCCAAGAACGGTTGAAGGCCTACGATAAGAGTGAATATTGTTATGGCAGAGATGACGGGTACAACAGTAATGATAATGATTTCGGATGCAGGCATACCAATATTCAGTTATATGGGTGGCAAGGGTTAAGAGGTTATGGCGCAATGGATCGTCAAGGTGTCTTCCATGTGAATAAAGACAAGCTACGGCATGACATTTATAAAAATATCGAGAGTTATCGATTGTGTCCCGCTCTCAGTGTGGATGTAATACAGTGAGGGATTAATGAGGTCCCGGAAAGAGTAAACCCTAAGCGGGATCGCGATTGAGAATATGTCACTGAATATGAAGATGGGAAAGAAATAGCGGTTGCAGTCAGAAAAAAAGTAGAGGAAAGTGGTGCTGTAATTAAAAAGCATGCATATGAAATGAAAATTGATCTGTCCGAGGTCTCTTCGGTGAGACAGACTAGTAAATCAAGCGGCTGTTTGTTGATCCTTGGGTTGCCCTTGCCCTTGCCCTTAATTATTTACAGTGTATACACCTTACTGGCTTGATTTGTATAGAAGATAAATTAGAACCATTTTTGTTGATTTGAGCATCAGGGAGACTTCAGCCCACGTACATTTATGGATGTAAGAACAATCACTTGTGGCAACACACAAACCCCCGGCCCTTTCTTAGGTGCTGGGGGTGGCGCTGTCATCCCATTTTCACTTCTTCATTAACCACTTCTCCAAGGATTCCGCGATGGCGCTGTAGGCGTGAACGCGGTTTTCTAGTTTGGCGAGGCCGTGGCCTTCGTCTTCGTAGTGGAGGTACTCCACCGGGTGGTTGCGTTTTTTGAGGGCGTCGACGATCTGTTCCGCTTCGGAGATGGGGACACGGGGATCGTTGGCGCCGTGGACGACGAAGAGAGGGGCTCGGATGTTGTCTACATGGTGAATCGGGGAGACCTGATCGAAGAAATCACCGTCATCCTCGATAGTGCCGTACTCCGATTCTCGCAGGTGGCGGCGGTAGGGGCTGGTGTTTTGAATGAAGGTGCGGAGGTTGGCGATCCCCACGATATCCACCCCGGCGGCCCACAGATCGGGATAATGGGTCAAAGCCGCTAACACCATGAATCCGCCGTAGCTTCCTCCCATGACAGCGATGGCATCCTCCCGCGCATTGCCGTGTTTTTTCAGCCAATCGACGCACTGGGCCAGATCGGTGACGGAATCCATTCGCTTGCGAACATCATCGAGATGGACATAGGTGCGGCCGTATCCGGAGCTACCCCGGACATTGGGGACCAAGACGGCCATCCCCCGTTGCAGGAAAAATTGGATCAATGGGTTGAAGCTGTTTCGGCTCTGGGACTCGGGTCCCCCATGGACCCACACGATGACGGGATAGGGACCCTTCTGATCCGGGGGGCGATAATAGAAGGCGGGAATCTTCAGTCCGTCAAAGGAGGGGTAGGTGATCTCCTGCGGTGCGATCAAGGTGTTTTGGGGAACCCCGGAGATGGAAGCATAAGTGATTCGCTCGGGATTGGATTTCTCCAGCTGGATCTGCCAGATCTCCGTTCCATGGCGGGGGCTGTTCAAGGTGAAGGCCAACCGGTTTCCCTGCCAGCTCCATGTCGTTCCCAGAATTACCCCCTGGGGCAGTTCCGGCAGCTTCAGAGAGCGAGAGGCGTCCAGATCCAGGATCTTCAAACGGGAGTTACCACCTTCATTTTGAGTGAAAGCGAGGAAGCCACCGTCGGGAGACAGGGAGAGGCCTTCCGCATCCCATTGATCCTCTGTCAACCAGGTCCAGTCCAAAGTGTTCAGATCGACTCGGACCACACGCGTAAATTCACTCTCCCAGTCGGACAGGAGAAACAGACTATCCCCATCAGGGGAAAAACGGGCTCCGGCAAAAACAGCCTCCCCTTTGTGAGGCGTGAGCCAGCGGGTGTTTCCAGTGTCGAGGTCCAGGAGACAAAGGTCGTTGTCCATATTGTTGTATACCCGGGAAAAGAGAATTTTTTTCCCATCGGGACTGAAGCGGCCAGCATAGTTGGTGTGGTCACTCTGGTGTAGGAGCCGGTGACTGTCTGTCTTCAGCTCATACAGGTATACGTCGAAGTTCTTTCCATTACGCCGGTTGGAAGCGTATGTGAGGCTGTTTCCGTCAGGAGACCAGGCACCAAAAGCATAGATGTGGTCCGGGTCCTGGGATATATCCTTCATTTCCAAACCGTCCCCGTCCATCAGAAAGAGTTGGGCTCGCTCGTTTCCGCCCTGGTCTGCACTGACCAAGATGCGATCTTCCTGGGGAGAGGTGCTGACTCCCATCACCCCATCTGGGAAAAAAGTGATCTGTCTTGGCCACGGGTGCTCCACGTCCTGTTTCCATACCTGGGTAGTGCCGCTCATCGTGGACAGAAAGTACATCCCCTGGTCATCAGGGGCAAAAGAAGGACTGAAAGCGGAACGGATCTCCATATACCTACGGATGTCGATCGATTTCTTAACAGATGTCACTGAATCTTTCCCCTCCTGCGGAGTCGTCAAGTCTCTTTCCAGAAAATCGTACCTTCCTTTCAGTCTTTTCTCAACCCCGAACCGGAGGGCATTTTTTGTAGAAAAATTCCCCCATTTCCGATAGAATCAATTCTAGAACAGGAGGGGTGTGCTTGCTTGAAACGATGCGGCAGTGGGGAACCACTTGCCTGCAATATGGGGAGCAACGTTGGCAACGCTGGA
>CAUGKZ010000358.1 GCA_959600065.1 uncultured Kroppenstedtia sp.
CTGGAGATTACCTGGATACCCAACCGATGACGAAACGGTTTCTTCAATATATCGACGCACTAAACACCTTAAACCCGCGCTACGGCATGGTTGCTGTTTTCGGTAATCATGATTATTTGATCGCCGAGCATCTGCCCACTCTACAAAAAGAGATGGAAAAACGGGGGTGCGTCGTCCTCAAAAACGAACACATCCAAATTCCCATCGATGGTGACACCTTGAACATCATCGGAATTGATGACCATTACTCTGGACACAGTGATCCGGACCGAGCTTTTTTCGGTGTGGACAAAGGGATTCAACTCGTTCTGACCCACGATCCAAACATCGTGTTGGAGATGGATCACCACTTCGATTATCTCCTGTCCGGTCACTTCCACGGCGGCCAGATCAACTGGCCCAAGCCTTATCATCTCAAGCGGATGGGCAAGCTTCCCAACCAGAATATCATCAGCGGGCTGCATTATCATGAGAAGCGTGCTTTCTATATCAGTGACGGTTTGGGACAGACAGGCTTTAACATGCGTCTGCGTTCTCGACCTGAAATCACTTTCCACAGTATCGGTGGTTTTTAAAATGTTCAACCCCGTCCCACTTTTGGACGGGGTAGTTTGTTACAGATAATCCTGGATGACTTGGGCGGCATCCAGTGAAGAGCGGGGCCGCCCCAATGCCTTGGCGCGCTTTCCCATCTGTCTCCAGCGCTCCGGGTCTTGCAGTAAGGGATGGATATGCCGGGGAATGGACTGGGGATGGTCTTGCCGGAGTGCCACTCTTTCCCGCATCAAAAAACGGCTGTTCCGTTCTTCCTGTCCAGGTATAGGCTGGCAGATCAATATCGGCAGGCCTGTAGCCAGCGCCTCTGAGCTGGTCATTCCCCCCGGCTTAGTCACAATCAAATCGGAAGCTCCCATCCAATCCCGCATCCCATCCACATAACCGAAGAGATAAACTTTCTTGTCGCCGTGGAAGCGGGCCTGCAGGCGGTCATATAGCTCCCGGTTTTTTCCCGTCACCACCACCAACTGGGATTGGGGCAGATCCCGCCGAAACTGAGTGATCGTCTGATCCAGTGGACCCAATCCCATTCCTCCACCCATCAACAACACCGTAAACGCCTTCGGATCGATCCCCATCTGCATCCGCAAATTGGCTTTACATGCCAGGGGCTCTGTAAAGTCCGGAGAGATGGGAATTCCCGTGCGGTAAATCCGTCGGTCCTCCACTCCAAACTCCCGGATCATTTTTTCGGCAACCCGTTCATGTGCGACCAAGTAAAAATCGACTGCGGGATGAATCCAAAACCCGTTGACGTCAAAATCAGTGATTGCTGCCCCCAATCGGAAAGGGCGTCCCATCCGATCCTTCGCCTCCGCCAAAGCCCCGAGGCAAAAAGCATGGGTTGCAATCACCACGTGAGGCTGACGAGTGTTCAAAAGTTCACCCATTTTCCCCGCCAAAACCCGTGCCAAGGAGGTACGGAAGGCTTCACTAAATTCCCGTTCTTTGCTATAGACCGCTCCCCACAACCCGGGAGCATGATGAAGCGTACTCAAATAAACTTTGCGAATCATTCCTTCCAGTTGCCGATTGAAATAGGGGAGTCCACATACAATTTCCACTTTCACTTCCCGATTCACCCGGTTCAATCCTTTGCGGATGGCCTGGGCCGCCTGAAAATGTCCGCTACCTCCGATCGTCTCTGTGAACACCAGTATTCTTTTCTCCATTATTTCATCCCCGCCGAATGATATCGTCGGTTGAATTCTTCCCGTGAAATAAACACCCGTTTAGGAACCAGAGGATGTTTATACTTTCGGAGTCTCCTCCATCCCTGAGGATGGCAACTGACCAAAATCCATTTCAGAAAGAAGGACTTCAACCGCATTCGGATGACGCCCGGGATTTCCCGGGTAGCAAAGCCTAAGTGCTCCGAACCCGAATGTAAAAATGTAGTACCCAGCAACACCTGAATCTGATTACCTCTAGGATGATTTTCCAGAAATTCTGCTAGAGCGGGAAATGAGCTTCGGATCTGGCGCAGGATAAGTAGCTCGATACCGATCTCCGACCTTTTTCCCTGGTGGCGGCGGGTCTCCAGCAGCAACTGAGCAATGCGGAAATTATGGAGATGGAGTTTTGCATACCAATCTCCTTTCTTTAATTGAACTCCATCCCTTGTCATCAGTACTTCCCCTCGATACGGCTTCACCACGACCCGGAACAAATTGTGATGAGTGCGATCCACATACTGTAGACGAGTCACTCCATAATATATTTTATCCATCCATTGCCATGCTACAAGAAAGACCCTGGGAATCATCGGCCCCCTCCTTTCTTTCGTAAACATGGATATTATTTGTCAATCAAGGGCCGACCATACAACCATAAAGCCCGCCGTCATCGTCCTTGGCAGGCTTTTTTCTTCCTATCTTCTGGCAAATATTCCATCAGGAAGGGTTCGACCGATGTTCCTTCCAAAGGTGTCCCACGATCAACACGAGGAAGATCAGAGCCACCGGCGTCAACCAGGATAGAAATTCCACATGTCGGATGAGATGATCGTGGACAATGGGATCCTCCACGATCAATTGTCCCCCTGTGTAGGCCAGAATCCCCGCTCCTACATAAACCAACCAAGGGAGACGGTTGATGATGGAAGCGACCAGTTTGCTCCCCCACATCAGAATGGGAATGCTCAGGGCCAACCCGAACAGGACCAGCCAAAAATTCCCGTGTGCGGCGCCGGCCACGGCCAACACATTATCCAGACTCATCACCACATCGGCAATGATGATGGTTTTGATGGCGGCTTTTAATCCGTGACCCATGTCCACATCCGCTTCCCCTCCTTCATCCGCCAACAGTTTGAGTGCGATCCAGAGGAGCAACAGACCCCCGACGGTTTTCA
>CAUGKZ010000359.1 GCA_959600065.1 uncultured Kroppenstedtia sp.
TTTGGAGCGGCCAGTTTTCACTTCCTTGCCGGATGGCAACGGTCGCGTGGTAGAACACGATCTCCCCATCCAAAATATGGCTAATCAACACGCCTGACCTCTGTGGAAAAATGAACAAAGGGAAAAATCCTGTCGGGAACAGCCGACAGGATCTTTTGAATATCTCCGGTATGGGGAGAGTGTACGCAGCGTGGAGAGGCTTGCTGTCTATGAAAGTCATATTCTCGCAAGTGGATCCATATATATGAAAATCATCATCTTATCCAATTTGTAAGACCCGGTTTCCGGTTTTCGTTATGGAGGTGGTCTCTGTTACAGGACCGGGAGGATGAAATGAAATGGAGGAATTTGATGGTTTATCATCCTGACAAGAAGGTGATGACTTCCCTGACCCTGGTCGGTTCCCTGCTGTTGGGTACTCAGTCAGCCCAAGCCGCGACCATCCCGGAGCAGGATGAAAAAACAGATTCCCATGTGAACAAAGGTCGTCAATCGGTTCAGAAAATCCCCTCTGTGCAACAAGCCCCTCAGAAGATGGAGTTTCATGTGCTCTCTTCCGGGATCCGGATGCATATGGGGGCGAACCCAGGCTCCAGTGATGCTAAGGGATCCGCAGGTTATTACGTAGTCAAAAAGGGAGACACTCTGAGCAAAATTGCGGCGAAACACCAAATCGGTTTAAAAGCGCTGTTGAAGAAGAATCCGCAGGTGGAAAACCCGAACCGGATTTATGTCGGGGATCGGATTCGTGTGGACGGATCTGTGAAATCTTCGGCTGACATCTCTACCTCAGCATCAGCGGAGGAATCTCAAGACAGGAAGGGAAAGACCCAGCTTTCTGGAAAATCCCAAGCTCAAGGGCAGGTACAAGGAATGGCGAATGCGATCATCCAAGAAGCACGTGGCCTCTTGAATGCCTCTTATCAGTACGGGGCGGAAGGACCTGAGCGTTTTGACTGTTCCGGATTCACCCGGTTTGTATTTAAACAAAAAGGATATGATCTTCCCCGGACCAGCTCTGCCCAAGCCGCTTACGGATCTGCAGTCAGCCGCTCAAACTTGAGAAAAGGAGATCTTGTCTTTTTCCGGACCGGGGGTGGAGGGATCAGCCATGTCGCCATCTATATAGGGAATGGGAAGCTGATTCATGCCACCAATCCCCGAAGTGATGTCACCATCAGCAGTCTGAGTGAACCTTACTGGAGCGAGCGCTATGTCAGTGCCCGTCGCGTGATTCGCTGAAAAAAACCGCCCGTTGTCCGAAGAATTGGATGACGGGCGGTTTTCCTTTATTTCAGATTTTTAGTCAGATATTTCTAACTAATTTGCAGGAACGAGGATCTGAAGGGAGAAATGTTTAGAGAACCCATTCGATCAGGAGGTGTCGGAATGAAGGAGCGGTTGGGGTTTGTAGCTCTTTCATTGTTATTGATCCTGGGAATCTGGTCACCGATGGCAGAGGCTCAGGGAAAAGTGGGCAATAAGAGTTTCCGGGAAGTGAAGGATTTTAAGGGTGGACACTTTGATGGCACTCATAAAAAAGGATCCAACTTGGTGTTGAACCGGAATCGGCTTCACAAGGGCACCGATCCATCGGGCCGATATCACGGCGGTGATTATTATTATGGCCGTTGGACGGCTCCGGTGGATGCAGTCGATTTTGATGAGGGAATCGCTTCTTGGCAGGCTGTGACCCCGGAGGGGACCTGGGTGGAGGTGGAGCTGCGGGCCCGGACGGAGGTCGGGTGGACAGGCTGGTATAGTATGGGGGTTTGGCATTCCCATGATCAACCCTTCCCACGGCATTCGGTCAGCGGACAGAAGGACGAGCAGGGCCGGGTGGCGACGGATACATTGCTGATGAATCATCCGGCTTCCCAGGTGCAAGCCCGTGTCACCTTGTTTACTGAGAACCGGCTTCTCACCCCGACATTTCGTTCGTTGGGCCTCACCCTCTCTCTGGGAGAGAATGAGCCTGGGCGGGTTCCATTCGGGGGTGTGCCTTCTTCACTGGATGTTCCGATGCGTTCTCAGATGATCTATCCCGATGGCGGGGAAGTCTGGTGCTCTCCTACTTCCACATCCATGGTGATGGCATATTGGGCGAATATCACAGGAAAGAGCCAGTGGAATCGATCGGTGCCCACTGTGGTGAAGGGGGTCTGGGACTCCGTTTATAACGGGGCTGGAAATTGGCCATTCAATACGGCGTATGCCGCTTCCCGGGGCTTAGAGGGCAAGGTGGTCCGAATGGAGAATATGGCTGAGCTGGAAAGATGGGTAGAGACGGGAGTGCCGGTGATCATTAGCTTAGCTTTTGAAAAGGGGGAACTTACCGGTAGTCCGATCCAAAGTTCCAACGGTCATCTGTTGGTGGTGCGAGGATTTGACAAGCATGGGGACGTTCTGGTCAATGACCCGGCGGGGCCGGCAGACGACCAGGTTCGGTTCACTTACAAGCGGTCGGAGCTGGAAAAATTGTGGCTGAAACATTCCAATGGAACCACCTACCTGATCTATCCGCCGCGGTGGAAAACTCCGAGGTAGAATTTATTCTTGTGTGTGGAACCTTCCTGAAAAAGAGGGATTTCTTGAAGGAAAACTAGCGAAAAATGGGTTGCTATTTTGTGGGAAAGGGAAATGGTAAGAGGTTTTACTTTGCGTTTTCCAGGGACTTCATGGGGTTTGGATAGGTAACGGATAAGACTTTATGGTGAAAAAATGTCGTTTATTGTCGAAAAAACCTGTAGATATTTAAAAAAAGCAATGGATGAATTAAGATAATTTATATCAAGGCTGTTGGTTAACCAGAAAATGGGCGGCGAAAGGGAGTCGTGTGCTGCCATAGCGAGACCTGGGAGCGGAAGCGACCCTGGCGAGACTTGTGCCCTGTGGGTGCAA
>CAUGKZ010000360.1 GCA_959600065.1 uncultured Kroppenstedtia sp.
ACTATATTGCAGAAAGCGGTCTGGAGACCGTGGAGATCGGTACCGGAGGATTTCCGGGGGACCGTTACTGCAACCCACAAAATCTGTTGGAAGATGAAAGCCGATTAAATCATTTTAAACAGGCTGTGGAAAGCCGGGGTTTGCAAATCAGTGCCTTAAGTTGCCACGGAAATCCGCTCCATCCCAACTCGGAGATTGCCCAGCGGGCTCATGAGAACTTTGAACAGACTGTTCGCCTCGCCGCTAAACTGGGAGTGGAAACGGTCATCACCTTCTCCGGGTGTCCAGGGGAATCGGAACACTCCCAGAACCCGGTCTGGGTCACCTGTCCCTGGCCAGAGGAGTTTGCTTCTGTACTGGAGTGGCAGTGGGAAGAAAAAGTGATCCCCTATTGGAAGGAACAGAATCAGTTCTTAAAGCAACAGGGAGTGCGGGTGGCGATTGAACCTCATCCGGGATTTGTTGTGTACAACACCGAGACGATGCTCCGTCTGCGGAAACAGTGCGGGGATCAGATTGGGGTCAACTTTGATCCAAGCCATCTCTTTTGGCAGCAGATGGACCCCGTATTGGCGATTAAGGAGCTGAGCCAAGCGGGGGCGTTGTATCATTTTCATGCCAAGGATACCGGGATCGATCCGCACAATACGGCTTCCAACGGCGTCCTGGACACGAAGAGCTACCGGGACGAACTGAATCGGTCTTGGATTTTCCGCACCGTGGGTTACGGGCATGGAGAGGAAACCTGGAAAGAGATTATCAGTGCATTGCAATTGGTCGGTTACCAAGGGGCGATCAGCATTGAACATGAAGACAGCCTGATGTCGGTGGAGGAAGGGTTTCAAAAAGCCGTCTCCTTCCTGAAAAACATATTGATTCAAGAGAGGGTGGGTGACATCTGGTGGGCGTAAGCAAAAAGCAAGTCCGGATCGGGATGGTCGGTTACAAATTTATGGGCAAAGCGCACAGCCATGCCTACCGGGACTTGCCCTTCTTTTTTGAGAACGACGTGGTTCCAGTGCAGCAGGCCCTGGTCGGTCGCGACCGGGCGGGAGTGGAACAGGCGGCAACACAATGGGGGTGGGCCTCCACGGAAACCGATTGGCGCCGTCTGCTGGAACGGGAAGACATCGACCTGATCGATATCGTCACACCCAACCACCTCCACGCCGAGATGGCTATCGCTGCGGCGGAGGCAGGCAAGCATATCGTCTGTGAAAAACCCTTGGCGATGACGGTGGAGCAGGCAGAGCGCATGGTGGAGGCCGTGCAAAAGTCGGGAACCGTCCATATGCTGTGCCACAACTATCGTTTTGCTCCAGCGGTGCAATTCGCCAAAAAGCTGATTGACGAAGGACGGCTAGGCCGGATCTACCATATTCGGGGTCAGTATCTGCAGGATTGGATTATGGATCCCCAATTCCCACTCGTCTGGCGCTTGCGCAAAGAAGTGACCGGCTCCGGTGTCCTCGGGGACGTCGGTGCACATATTTTGGATCTGGCTCGCTTCTTGGTCGGGGAGTTTCAAGAAGTGTCCGGTATGATGGAAACCTTTATCAAAGAGCGTCCCCTGGGCGAGATGAGCGGTGGGTTGAAGGCCCAAAGGGAAGCCGGGAACCGGGGCGTAGTAGATGTGGATGATGCGGCTCTTTGGATGGCTCGTTTTGAAAGCGGTGCCATCGGCGTCTTTGAAGCCACCCGCTTCGCCGGGGGAAATCGTAACGGCAACCGGTTTGAGATTAACGGGGAAAAGGGTTCCCTCCGCTGGGATCTGGAGAACATGAATAACCTGGAGGTTTATCTGGAGGAGGACGCACCGGGGTTGCAGGGGTTCCGCACCATCAACTGCACTGAGGAGGAGCATCCCTATGCTGCTGCTTACTGGCCTTCGGGGCATATCATCGGCTATGAACACACCTTTATCAATCTGTTCAGCGAGTTGATGAAGGGCATCGCTGAGGGCGTCAGCCCCTCCCCTAATTTTCAGGACGGTCTGCAGAATCAACGGGTGCTGGCAGCGGTGGAAAAGTCCGCCCAGAGCGGACGATGGATCCAGGTGTCTGATCTGAACCCCGTCTCTCGGTAATCCATGTGAAACCGTGAGTGTAGAAATCAAAAAAGCTGGACAGGGAATCCTTCCCCGGCCAGCTTCTTTTTGTTTTTCAGAGGCGAGTGATTCAGATGTTAACACTCATCCATGAATACGCTCAATCCCCTGTATGGGCTTCAATTTCCTGATAGGGATGGTATAAAACGATGTGATCAAGGGAAATTGCCAATTGTATGATCTGATCTCATAGGTAGATGTACGCTACAAACTGAGATACCTATAAAAAAACGTCTTTTCTGAGAAAAGGCGTTTTTTTTATTCATCGTTATCTAGTCTCTCTTGATACCGTTTCATCTCAAAGCGCTTTTTTTCTTCTTTATCTCCCAGAAGCATTTTCACAAAGTCAATTCCGGTTTCCTTCTTAATTTCTTGGTTTGCTTGGTTTAATGCTTGGCTTTTCTGTGCCCGCTTTTCAGGAGTTGACGTTCCACTAGATTTTTTCTGTGCCCGTTTCTCCGAAAGTGAAATGATCTTCAAGACTACTCCCCCTGATCCTATTTCAATTCCTCATAGGTACGTTACAAACGCATATTTGGACGGTGAGGCCAAACCGTTTCAGGAACGTTTCAATTCCTCATAGGTACGTTACAAACGGATCGGCGGGCAGACGTACGGGCCGTTCCCTTGTAGTTTCAATTCCTCATAGGTACGTTACAAACTTTGTAGTATGCGCTGTTTGAATGCCAGCGCAGTAAAGGTTTCAATTCCTCATAGGTACGTTACAAACGAAAAAAGCTGATCATCTGGGTAATCTTATACCCCAGGGTTTCAATTC
>CAUGKZ010000361.1 GCA_959600065.1 uncultured Kroppenstedtia sp.
CCTCTTCAAACTTGTCCGGAGAAGTGGTAATCTCAAAGGTATCCTCTGAGGCTTCAAAATCCTCCGCACCGGCTTCCAACGCCTGCAACATGACTTCATCCTCATCCTGCCCAGAGCGCTCCATTTGAAGTAGCCCTTTTTTATCAAACATCCAGGCTACACAACCGGCCTCTCCCATACTTCCTCCCCGTTTGGAGAAGATGTGCCGCACATCTGCCGCCGTTCGGTTGCGGTTATCGGTCAAGGCTTCCACCATCACCGCCGCTCCCCCCGGACCGTAGCCTTCATAGTTGACAGCCTCGTAATTGCTTCCGCCTTCCGCACCGGTCCCCCGTTTAATCGCCCGTTCAATATTGTCATTGGGCATGTTTTGAGAGCGGGCTTTGGCGATCGCCATGCGCAGTCGTTGATTTTGATCGGGGTCCTCCCCCCCTTCTTTTGCCGCCACGGAGATCTCTCGAGCCAGTTTGGCGAAGAGCTTCCCCCGCAGGGCATCTTGGCGCCCTTTACGATGTTGAATGTTTTTCCACTTGGAATGGCCAGCCATTCCGATCACCTCTTTATCAAGATCCGGATAGATGGTTGAAAAAAGTCCTGTGAAAAGAGGAGTCATCCTAAGGGACAGTCATCTCCGCAGTTCACGAATCCGTTCCAATTCCCTCAAAGTCAGATTCAAGTCTTCGTCCCGCAAAGCTGAAGGCATTCGCCAGCGAGCCTGCCGAAGGGTACCAGGGTCGATCTCCACAGTGAACAGACCTGCATCTAGCAAGGGGGCTTCCTCCACCCGATCTCCGAAAGGATCGAATACCGCGGAGTTGCCAAAAAAACGGACCCCCTCTTCCACACCCGCCCGGTTGACAAATACCGTATATACACAGTTCAACATGGAATGAGTCGACAACATCCGATGCCAAGGTTCGCGGGAAATCTCTGCTCCCCCTTCCTTCACCGGCCCGTTGGCCATAACCAAGAGGAACTTGGCTCCCTCCTGGGCCAATAGATAAGGAACAGAAGGATGCCAGGCCTCTTCACAGATGACCACTCCCACCTGTCCAAAGCGTGTATCCACCCCCTGGATGCGACTTCCGCGCCCAAAATAACGTCCTTCCTGAAACATCCCATAAGTGGGCAGATATGTTTTTCGGTGAACCCATCGGATCTCGCCTTGGCTGAGATAGGCAGCAGAATTGTAGAAAACGTGGTCTGGGCTTTCCTCCACAAATCCGATCACAACATCTGTTTTCTCCGCCAGAGAAGCCAGTGCAAACAGATCATTGTCCGTCACCATCCGGGCCGCATCCGGCGTTCTCTCTCCCAAGGAATACCCTGTCAAACTCAACTCTGGAAAAACCAAAAGATCCACCTGCTCAGAATCGGCACGGCGGATCATCTCTTCATGGAGCTGTAGGTTTTTTTCCACGCCGCCCAACTCCGGGGCGAGCTGGGCCAGACCTACTTTCATCACAACGCCCCCCGCCAAGGTTTTCAGACTGTATTTTATCATAACACACATGTCTGAACCTACCAACCCGCCCAATCCCGGAGGAAATCCTGCCACTGAGGGAGTGCGTGGGCGATTTTTTTTAGGTAGGGCAGGGTCTTTTCTTCAGTGTAACCTCTCTTCATCTGAGTTAAGCCCAGGGCCTCTCGGAAAAATTCATTGGGAAATCCGAGCAAAACGGACAAGGTGATTCGTTCCACCGGCGCCAGCGGACGAGTTTCCTCATAGGTAGCGACAGTTTCCTTCAGCACCGCCGGATCCCAGTCCTGCTCCGAAAGACCACGTGACAACAGTTGCCACAGATCCCCGATCTGAGCGTCATACTCCGCCGTTTCAAAATCGATCAGCCAGCTTTTCCCCCTCCTATCGATCAGAATGTTGTGGCTCGCCAGATCCCGGTGCGCCAAGCACCGCCCCCCTCGCTCCCATCGGATCCACTCCTGTACAGGGAGGGTATGCAAACGTTCCTTGGCAGCTTTTCCGTACCTTTTGTAGACAGCCCCATATTCCCGCAATAAATCTCCCAGTTCTCCGTCCACCCGGTTTACACTTTTCATCAATTGAGAAAAGGAGCGGTATCGAACTTCGACCCGCTCCATCAAAGTCTGAGTACTGGAAGAAGCGAGAGGAGTGAGTAACCCCCGCCCTGCCCTGTGAAAGTGGGAAAGGAGACCGGCCGCCTGACGAATTTCCTCCGAGTTCCGATAGGTGGCGGGACGAGACTCCACTCGTGAGGTCAACACCCATTGCTGACCGTCAGTCACAAAAGCAGGCATCCGATCAAATCCCCGATGACGAAGCTCCCGATCCACCCATACCCACCATCGAAGGTGGGAAGGATGGCGGGATCTTTTCGCCACCCATTCGCCAGACTCTGTCTCCAATAAATGGTGTCCGCGAAAAGTTCCCACTCGGTAAACTCGTGTTCCCAAGGTGGATCCCCAATGGTGGATCACTGTCTCCTCCATCTCGTCCCCCCCTTCCCGCCTCTTATTTCTCTGTGGAACTTTCCGCCCAGGCGCTTTCCTCCTCGCGAAGGAGAGAAGATATATCCCAATCGACTGGTGGTGGATCGGTATTTCCATCCTCTTCCCTCGCCGACGCTCCCGTCAAAGAACTTGGATAGGGATGGAATCCCTGCGTCTGTGGGAATCCCGGCGTGGGGTATGGCATGGGCCAAGCGGACTGGATCTCTCCTTGTAGCGACTGTCCTCCATAGCCGGGATAAGGGAACATGGGCATCTGCGATTGCTCCTGGTCGGGTTGCCCAAAGCCGGGATAAGGGAACATGGGCATCTGCGATTGGCCCTGGTCGGGTTGCCCAAAACCGGGATAAGGGAACATGGGCATCTGCGATTGCTCCTGGTCGGGTTGCCCAAAGC
>CAUGKZ010000362.1 GCA_959600065.1 uncultured Kroppenstedtia sp.
TCCTGAACCGGAGTTTATCAAAGCGGGAGAAACCATTCGTCTGGGTGACCGGGAATATCGGATCTTGCATACTCCGGGGCATGCCGACGGGCATCTCAGCTTTCATGATGAAGAGTGGGGCTGGCTGATCGGAGGCGATGTTCTCTTGCCTCGGATCACTCCCAACATCAGTCTGTGGCCAGGATGTGATCCGGATCCTCTGGGCACTTATCTGGCCACCCTGGACCAAATGGATACTCTGCCGGTGAAGAGAGTCTTCCCAGCTCATGGTTCTGTCTTTGAAAACTATCACGGACGAATTGAGGAATTGCGGGAGCATCACCGGGAGCGCCTGGAAGAGATGGCGGGTTGGGCGGCGGTTGCCAGTGTGACCGCAGTGGAGGTCTGCTTTCGAACTTTTGGCACGAACTTATCTATTCATAACCTGCGGTTCGCCCTCTCCGAAACCCTGGCTCATCTGGAGTATCTTCGTCTCCATGGGAAGTTGGTCCGAGAAAAGGAAGAGGGAGTCTGGAAATACCGCAAAGCCTAAAGAAAAGACCCGACATCCCGGGTCTTTTCTTCAGGGGGTTTGGAAATCCTGCTCCGTTTGTCGTTTCCGATTGTGGGAAAGTCGGGCGGCGGCGGAGGCGGCCACAGCCCCGACCAGATCATCGAGAAAGGTGTGGATCTGTCCATCGCTCGCATCGTTTAAATCTTTCAGGATCCCCGGCTTCATCCGGTCGACGAATCCGTAATTGGTCATCCCAATACTCCCGTACACGTTCAGAATGGAAGTAGCCAGGATTTCATCGATTCCATACAGGCTCTCATCCCGGCGGATCATGTCTAGCAGGGGTTCCTCCAACCCTTTCTTCTCTGCCAATTGATCCAGCTGGATCCCGGTCAAGATCGCATTTTGAACTTCCCGCTTGGTCAACACTTGCTCCACATGATGCCTGCATTCCTGTAAGGAGAGATGTTCATGGAAATCCTTTTGTAAATAAAAGACCAGCTCGGCAATCCGGTCCATTTCCACCCCCCGTTCATAGAGTTGGGACAGGGTGGCCTGGTGGATTTCATCTTCTGTGGCCGGTGTCATGTCAGATCCCATCTGGGTTCCTCCCTCTGGCACAAAATATAAAGTTAATATGGCATAAAACAGGAAGGAGTATGATTGAATGGGAGAAACCCTTCAGGTGGATCAAATTCCAAAACAGGAGGGGAGCTCATTGCAACCAAATCAGAAACCTGTAGCCCTGGTGACGGGGAGTTCCGGGGGACTTGGACGGATGGCTGCGGAGGTGCTAGCTGAGGCGGGGTGGAGCTTGGCCGCCCATTTTCGGAATCATCAGGAGCCAGCTCAGGAGATGGTGGATCAGTTGGCTGCAAAAGGGAGGCAGGCTCACCTGTTTCAGGCGGATGTCAACCGGAGAGATCAAGCTCTACAACTGGTCCGGGATGTGGAAGATCGTTGGGGTCGCCTGGATGCACTGATTCACGCTGTCGGTCCATTTATCCGGGAACGGCGCCGGTTTGCGGATTATGACTTGGATGCCGTCGATGAATTGGTGGACGGCAACTTGAAAAGTGCGCTCTATATGACTCATGCCAGCCTTCCCCTACTACGCCGTAGCGGTTATGGACGGATCATCCTGTTTGGTTTTGGACGGGCAGGGGAGGCCCCGGCTTGGCCGGATCGGGCCCCTTATGCCGCAGCCAAAACGGGACTGGTCTCCTTTGTCAAGTCCTTGTCGGTGGAAGAAGCCCCCTTTGGGGTGACGGTGAACATGGTGTGTCCTGGGGATATCGTCGGGGAAAACAAACTGAAACGAATCCTTGAGGTAGAGGAGGTCCCGGATGAGGAAACTCCCTTGGGACGTCCTGGGTCTGGAGAGGATGTGGCTCGGGTGATCCGTTTTTTGTGTGAAAGGGAGTCTGGTTTTGTAACTGGTAATATAATTCAAGTCACAGGAGGGCTGGATGTGATCCATCCTATTTCCAAGGCATGAGAGAAACCGGCATAGGAGAAAGAACCCCTGCCTATACATAGGAGTAGGAGATGATAGGGGAAGGGAGGGGAAAGTCGATGTCCGATCCGGCCGGGCAATTGAAGGAGTGGACGGGGGAGGCGCGTCTGCCGGAGTTAGTCCAACACCATTACGGGATCCAGATACAGGAGGTTCAGCCTGTAGGTGGTGTTCTCCGACTGGACAGCGATCAGGGGGTCTTTGCTCTGAAGCGGGTTCGGGTGCGGGAAGAGCTCCGTTGGAAATGGATCAGAGAGTTGGCGGATTTTCTTCCAGACTCCGGTGAAGGGATACTGACGGGGCCGATCCGCAGCCGGGGAGGTGGGGTGACGGTATCGGGGCATCATCAACGTTATGTTCTCCTGCCGTGGATTCCGGGGGAGATTCGGGATCTGCGGGAGGAAGGAGGGTGGGAAGCAACCGCTCGCGCCTTGGCCGAATTCCATGTTTCCACCCAGGGGTTTGCTCCTTCCCGCTCTGCGGCCTCGGGATGGATTCACACGGGGCATTGGAGAAGGATCTGGCGGGATCTAGCCCGGCAAGTCGATATGTTCAAGTTAGCCGCCAATCTGAATGGGGATCCCTCCCCCGTCGATCAATTGTGGTCGCGACAGTGTGCTTATGCCGAAGGGATGTTGGAAACGGCGGACCGTTACTTTGAAAAATTAGGCGGAGACCAGACCGTGGTGGCCACCCGCAAGGGAGGCGAGGTCTGCCATTGTAACATTCATCGCCGCAATCTGATCTGGGTTGCGGAAGGGAGAGTTCAGCTGATTGATTGGAACCGGGCGGTTCTCGATGTGCGCAGTCGGGATCTGGCCCGCTTGATCCTCTACTCCTACGGACGGACTGGTTCATGTGAACCGACCAC
>CAUGKZ010000363.1 GCA_959600065.1 uncultured Kroppenstedtia sp.
CAAGTCCGGCTCCCACGCTAACAATTGGCGAACATTTTCCGGATTCCGCAAGCGCTCCGGTTGAAACACCGGCAGGCCCAGTTCGCTCGCCGCCACCTTCACCGGGGGCGGAGTAAGCTCTCGTTTTCTCCCTTGGGGGCGGTCCGGTTGGGTAACGACCCCTACCACCCGGGCCCCCTCTGCAACCAAGGTTTGCAAAGAGGGGACGGAAAAATCCGGTGTACCCATAAACACAATCCGTATGTCACTCGTCATGAATCAATCTTCCTCCTGTTTCGGCTCAAACACCCGATCTGCAATATCAGTGAAAAGGATCCCGTTCAAGTGGTCTACCTCATGTTGTAAAATCCGCGCCAGATACCCTTCAGCTTCCAGTTCAAAAAACTGTCCTTGCCGGTCCTGGGCTTTCGGTCTCACCTTTTCCGCCCGCCGCACCTCTCCCAACAGGCCTGGGATACTGAGGCAACCTTCCGGGGGATCCAGTTGTTCTCCTTCTTTGTCAAAAATCTCAGGATTGACCGCCTCAATCAAACCGTTACCATCATCGGCGACGATCACCCGTTTGGAAATGCCCACCTGAGGAGCAGCCAAACCCACACCGGGAGCATCAACCATTGTATCCGCCATATCATCCAACAATTTGTGCAGACGTTCGTTAAATTTCGTGACCCTTCTGGCTTTCTCCTTCAATATGGGATCCGGCACCAACACAATTTTACGAATGGCCATAGGCTCCAACCTCCTTGATTCTTACCGGTACCCGTCCAAGGGAAGGCTGACCCCTTCCCGATCGATACCGATGCGCAACTCCGGGTCTTTCCACCCGGCCTTCAATTGACGCATGGCTTCGACGAGATCGGTTGGTTCATCTGTATGATCTTCATATTTGATCATGATTTGGATCCGGTACCGATCCTTGATCCGAGGGATCGGAGCCGGCACCGGTCCCAATACCTCCCCTCCCTCCGGCAACCGAGACATGAGGAATTGTGCCGACCGGTGAGCCACCGTCATCAATGCCCCTCGATCCCGATGACTGAACAGCAGAGTGAACAGGCGACAAAAGGGAGGATAACGGTGTCGCTTTCGGTTCAGACACTCTTGTCGGTAGAAAGTCTCCCCTTCATGTCCCGCCGCCAACTGAATGCTGTAATGTTCTGGGGAGTAGGTCTGAACCACTACCCGGCCCGGCTTTTCGTGCCGGCCGGCCCGGCCCCCCACCTGGGTCAACAACTGAAAAGTGCGTTCCGCTGCCCGAAAATCCGGAAGGTGAAGCATCGTGTCGGCAGCGATCACCCCGACCAGTGTCACTTGAGGGAAGTCCAAACCTTTGGCAATCATCTGTGTACCGAGCAGTACATCGGCTTCCCCCGCACCAAAAGCGGACAGCAGGCGTTCGTGGGATCCTTTCCGGCTGGTGGTGTCTACATCCATTCGAATCACCCGAAGCCCTGGCATCCACCGGGCCAACTCTTCTTCCACCCGCTGGGTACCGGTTCCAAAATAGCGGATGTGGGAACTGTTGCAGGAAGGACACTCCTGTGGAACTCCGCTGGTATATCCGCAATAGTGGCAACGCAGAGTTTGATTGGTCCGATGATAAGTGAGGGAAATGTCGCAATGGGGGCATTGCACCGTCTCCCCGCACTCCCGGCACAGTACGAAAGTGGAAAAACCCCGCCGGTTGAGAAACAAAACCGCCTGCTCCCCTCGATCCACGCAAGTCTCCAGGGATTCTCGCAGCGGGCGGCTGAAGATCGAGCGGTTGCCTTCCTTCAATTCCTCTCGCATATCTACCACTTCTACCTGGGGAAAGGAACGGCCGTGAACCCGCTCCTTCAGAGTGACCCACTCAAACCGTCCGGTTCGCGCTCCAAAATAGCTTTCCACAGAAGGAGTGGCCGTGCCCATCACCAGTACGGCCCCGTGCTCCTGACAACGCCACCGGGCCACTTCCCGAGCATGGTAACGGGGCTGTTCTTCCTGTTTGTAAGAGCTCTCATGCTCCTCGTCGAGCACCACCAGCCCTAGACGTGGGAAAGGGGCGAAGATCGCTGAACGAGCCCCGATCGCCACCTTCACATCCCCGGAGCGGATCTTCCGCCATTCATCAAAGCGCTCCCCCTTGGAGAGTCCGCTGTGTAGGACGGCCACTTCATCGCCGAACCGCCCCTTGAAGCGTCTCACCATCTGGGGAGTGAGGGAGATTTCAGGCACCAGGACGATCGCCTGCCGTCCGCTGTTCAAAGTTTCCCTGATCGCCTGCAGATAGATCTCCGTTTTACCGCTTCCAGTCACCCCTTGAAGGAGAAGCGTACGATGCTCTTCGGCCTGAAGAGGACGAAGGATGGCTCGAAAAGCCTGATCTTGCTCCGGTGTCAGGGGAAGGGGTTGAGTCCGTTCAAAGGAACGATCCCCGAAGGGATTGCGGAGTTCCTCCTTCTCCTCCCGCCGCAACAGTCCCTTTTCCACCAATCGGTCCACCGCGGATCGGGGAGCCTTCAGATCAGCGAGTAGCACCTGCATGGGAGTCTCTTCGGGATGAGCCGCAAAATGATGCAATAGCTCCCGTTGCCGTACGGCTTGCGGGGGAAGTGACTCCGCTTGCTTACGCAACATGTCAGCAGGTTGGGCCGGCATCACCCAAGTTCTCTTTTTGCGGGTAATCCGATCTCCCACCCGCTCCTCCACTTCCAGCCGTCCATCATTCACCAGTCGGCGAATCAGCGGAGGAGTCACCCCTTCCATGCCGATGGCTTCCTCCAGGGGTAGCTCTTCTCGCTCCCGCAACCGGTGGATCAGGTGAGCTTCTGCCTCTGGGAGCAACGCCTCCCCCGAAAAAGTGGAGCCCAGGCGCAGGAACCGCTGGTAATTTCCTT
>CAUGKZ010000364.1 GCA_959600065.1 uncultured Kroppenstedtia sp.
GGTCACAAAAAATCCGATTCCGTTCCGTTCATCACCGTAACCACAGCCCCAGCTATTGTTACGGACAGTTTCCTCTGCCTGATTATTTAGACGAAATCGAGAATTTTTCCATCCAATTGAAAAATATTATTCAATTTTCTATTGTCTCTACCCATCGGACACTTTTTCCCTTGTCCAAAAAAGACGACTGTTTCTTCAGCCGTCGTTAACCGTGATATCTAAACCTTTATCCCGAGCAGCAGGCCAAGCTAATCGGAAGAATCCATCGACTCCTGCAACCCTTGAAATCAGGCCAACACCTCCCCGGTTGCCGGCCAAAACCCTCTTATTTTCTCTTGAACCAGAGCGGAAGCTCTGCTTTACGTTCCGGTCTGGGCGGGAAAACCAGCCAGATGAATAGCAGCAGACTGATCAGACTCAGGCTGAGGGTGAATCCTGCCACGACAGACTCGGTTCCCGCCATGGACAAGGGGAGCCAGGGATGGATGCCTACACTGTAATCCAAGATATCATTCAATAAGATCCATGCTCCAACCCAGAGAATCTCCCTCCGGCGGAAAGTAAAAAAGCGGCTGTAGAGTACACCTTCCAAGGCCATTCCCAAATGGGAAGCCATCAACATCCAGTCCGTCCACACCAAGGATTCAAAAAAGGGTTGATCCGACAAAGCCGCCCCAGCCCAGATCATGGCCACTGCCCAGATCCCATACTTAAACAGGGTGACACCGGCAAAAGCTTCCCAGAAGGGGCTCCGCCTGTTGAAAAGATAGAAGAGCAGAACCAAAGTGAAAGCTGCACTCGCCGTGGGACTGTCAGGCACAAAGGGGAGCCAGTAAACAGGCGTGGCTGCCAATTGATTTTTGTACCAATAGTACCCGTAAATCGAGCCGAGAAAATTGACTGCCAAGAGGGTGCCCAGAAACCAACGCCGATCCAGTTGATGGATAAACCATTCCCACCACCATCGATTACGCAAATAATTCCCTCCAATCCAGGTGGATAAAAAGACCTGACCCACGCCGGGGTCAGGTCTTCATGGGGGAGATTCCCCTTATTGTTCGTCTTTCTCTTTGGGTGGGTACTGGTCAGCCAGCCATTCAGCCAGTTGTCGTTTTTCCTGTTCATTTCCTTGGAACATCCCAGCCGGCATCTGGCCTTTCCCCTCATCCATGATATCCATGATCTGCTCCGGAGTATAAGCTCCTCCGATTCCTGTCAGAGCAGGACCTTGCAGACCCTCCAGCTTCTGTCCGTGACAGTTGACACAAGCATTGTTCTTGTAAATTTCATAGGCAGGATCCTGTGGATCCACGATTTTAGCATTCTCACTGGAACCTTTCGGCTGAGCTGCCAATTGCTTTTCGTGTTCATCCCAGGCTACCCAAGTCAAGACCACAATCGCAACCAGTGCCAAGATAGCGATCCCTGTCGTGGCAGGCCGTTTCATAGGGCGACGATCCTTTCCACGGTCCAACCAAGGGGCAAGAACCAATCCTCCAACCATCAAGCCCGGGATCACCACTGTTCCCAGGACGACAAAGGGACCGGATGCCCACTTAAATTTCAACAATTCATACAGGAATAGAAAGTACCAATCGGGTATCGGGAGGAAGCCGGTGTTGGTTGGATCGGCCTGATCGCCCAACGGCGGTTCTTCCGCCATAACCAGGGCCAAGAATCCAATCAAGACGACGACTCCCACCATCCATTCCTTCAAGAGGAAGTTCGGAAAGAAAGCCTCTGTTTTGCCGGGAAACTCGGAGTAGTCTTTGGGAAGCAGTTTCTCCTCCCGGACTCGGACCCGTGAATCACCGACGTAATGTACTTTACCGTTATCGTCCTTTTGTGCCATATGTTATCCCCCCTTACCTTCGGCTTATAGCGGCCCCGAAATCCCTTGTCTCCGAATCAGGATGAAGTGGGCAGCCATCAGGCCCAACAGAGCGGCGGGGAGGAAGAAGACGTGTAAGGCAAAAAAGCGGGCCAGAGTCTGAGCTCCGACGATCTCTCCCCCCTGCAGGAATGTGGCGATGGCGTCCCCGATAAAAGGAACGCTGGCTGCGATTTCAATCCCTACCTTGGTGGCGAAGTAAGCTTTGTTATCCCAAGGCAGAAGATAGCCCGTAAATCCGAGACCTACTACCACCCCGAACAAACCGAGGCCGATCAGCCAGTTGAATTCACGGGGATGTTTGTAGGCACCCGTAAAGAACACCCGCAAGGTATGCAGGAACAACATCACGATGGAAACACTGGCACCCCAGTGGTGCATTCCGCGAACAATCTGGCCAAATGCAATCTCGTTTTGGAGATAATCGACACTTTTCCAGGCGTTCTCAATGTCCGGAACATAGTACATCGTCAGGAACATTCCAGACAAAATTTGAATCACCACAATAAAAAAGGTCAACCCGCCAAAGCAGTAGATAAATGCCGAGAAGTGATGAGCCGGGTTCACATGTTCCGGAACCTCATGATCTGCAATATCTCGCCACATCGGGGTGATGTCCAGTCGTTTGTCTAACCACTCATATGCTGCTTTCAGCATAATCAGGCACCTCCCCGCTTAGTAATGGGCCCCAGAAGAAGCCTTCCGTTTTCCACTTTGTAGGCGTAAGTATCCAGGGGTTCATTGGGAGGTGTTCCGGGAACATTCACCCCGTCTTTGGTGTAAAGACCACCGTGGCAAGGGCAATAAAATTGGTTCATATGTCCTCCGCCTTCCCACTTCACCGTGCACCCCAAATGCTTGCAGACCGGAGAGAGGGCTAAGATCTCTGCACCGTGTTTTGCCACCCAGGCCGTCGCTTTTTCCCCGCCCTCTTTCATGTACCAGCCATCTTTCTGCTTGTTGCGAAATTCC
>CAUGKZ010000365.1 GCA_959600065.1 uncultured Kroppenstedtia sp.
TAGCTCTCCCGTGAACAGATTGAGCACCCGACCCCCTGCAAGCACACAGGTAGGCAACCTTTTTCCTGTCGCAGTTGCGATCAATTTCTCCAAATCTTGCCGTCGAATCCGGTGGGTCAATGATCTTTCTCCTCTCTGCTCCATTTTTCACTTCCATGCTACCACAACCCATTCGAGACCGTCCTCCGTATAGGGGACAGACTGCCGATCATAATAAGAGCGAAAACATCCACTAGGGGAGGTGAAGGATGATGCAAAAAAACGTAGGAACATGGGATGCACTGATGCGAATCACCTTCGGTTTGACCGGACTGGCCTGGGGGATCGCCCGGCTAGCTCAGCGCCCCTTCGGTCTGATGCCTCTGATGGTGGCCGGTTTGTCCGCGATGAAAGTGGCGGAGGGAATCACCCGTTTTTGTCCCATGCTATTCGCCATGGGAATCTCCACCCGGAATACCGGACCGCGGCACATGAACACTCTGGATCGACAGGAGGGGTAAGTCTTGGAACAGATGTGGGCTCTTAACGACAAATGGAACGATTACTCCTTTGTCATCCTGACCGTGGTGGGTTCCTTGGTGGTATTGGGGCTGGTCATCAACCTATTTCGCCGTCGAAATAAAAATCGGTAGTCTTTTCCGCTACGAAACCCACATTCCCCCTTTGGAACCAACATATATTGGGGTGACCAAAAAAGGGGGAATTGAGTACACATGTTTATCCGCAATTGCATGACTCCCCGTTCCGCATTGGCAACGGTCTCACTAAACGCCACGGTCCAAGAAACCTTGGATCTGTTGGAACAACAGGGCTTGGATTCCGCTCCCGTCGTGGATGATCAGGAGCGCTTGGCAGGAATCACCGGGTACAAAACCATTTTCCGATCCCTTCAACAGCAGAAGGGATGGGAGACTTCTTTTCGCAATCAACCGATTGTGCGACTGGTGGAGCCGATTCAATCACTCGATCTGGACAGTGACTTTGAGGAAACACTGCCCTTGGTGATCCGCCATCCATTTGTCCCCATCGTGGATCCCAAGGATTCCACCTTGGCGGGAATTGTAAAAATAAAGGATATTGAATCAGCCATGGCCGTCGCCATGGGGTATGGGATCAAAGGGATCCGGATCTTGCTCGGGGTCGTCACGGACTCCCCTTATACACTGGAACTCCTGTTGGAGGCTTTAAAGCCTTACCAGGTAAATATTATTTCCGTTACCACTTTCGATGCGGGAGAAGCCGCAGCTCGACGGATCCTGTTGAAACTCGCGCCTACATCGAAGGTGAAAGCGATCCGTGAAAACCTGAATCGACGGGGTTTTCGGACCCTCAGTGTGAAACAAACCTAACCCCCTTTTTTACCATACTCCGCTGTCCAGGGCGGAGTTTTTTATTTTTTTATTCACTTCTTCAAAAAATTTCCCTTGAATCTTCCCCTGCCTCCCCTTTATTTTAGAAGAAAGGAAGATTTGCTTCTCCTTTCTGCCATCCGGTAGATCGGTGGCAATCCAAAAGAATCATGTTATGATATACAGCACGGGGAACGTATGATCGAGATGTTTCCACAGAGGAGAGTGAGAAAGTATGTCTCTGACCGAAGAAGAAAAAGAGACCGTGATCCAATTTGACGAAGCGGGACAAACCGCCTTAGTCTATACAGCCAGTTGGGGTATGGCCCGTAACCTCAAACGAGCCGGCTACACCCCTGTTAAAAAGACACAAGGCGCTTGGTGGTTTGAAGTTCCCTTGGGAGCTCTCAGTATCCAGGGGGAAAAACTGACGATGAGTCTGGATTCCCTCGGATAAAAAACGGACCCCCTGATGGATCAGGGGGTCCGTTTTTTAGTTAACGATTCCCAACTGCCTCTGTTTCCTCAGAGGGAAGAGTAGCTTCAATCACTGCCGTGGCTGTTTCAATCTTGTCCTGTTCCCGCTGGAAGTCCTTGGTGGACAACCAGATTTTATACAGGATAGCAGCTTCAAAGGCCAGCAGCAAGATCGTCCCGAAAAAGATGGCCTCTTTTATAATTCCAAAGATCGGCGCCACAACAAACACAAACATCTGGAATTCAATCCCACTAAACAGATGCATTCGAATCCGCTTATTCAGGAAGAATTCCCTGATTTTCATGTAAGTGGTGAACTTCGACTTGAACTCCTGTTGCAGATCAAACTTTTTCTTCTGCGTCAATTCGGTGTTCACCGTTTCGTGATCCCGCTCAGTTTCATCTTCCTCTTCTTCCGGTTTGTCCGTCTCTTGCTCCACCCCGGTCGCAGTTTCTTTCGGAATATCGATGACGATGCCGGCGGCTTCGCCGGTCCGTTTCAATTTGCGCTTGGCTTTACGCAGTTTGCCCCGCATCTCCCGCCGCAACTTGTACAACTGAAGGGCATTGATATGGCGTGCACAATACGCTGCCAAGAACAAAAAACCGAGATACAGGTAGACGACATCCCCCGTAAGTTGAAACTGGCTATAGGTGAGGGCTGCCGCAGCAAGAACGACCCGAATATGGTCCAAACTGATATCCAACAATACCCCGAAGGTGGAACCCGTCCCTTTCAGGCGGGCAATTTTTCCATCCATACAGTCAATGATGAAACTGATATGGTATAAGATGGCACCTACCACCAGAGCCGTGGTGTGCCCCTGAAAAAAACAATAAACGGATACCATTCCCAATGCAAAGGAGAACAGGGAAAGCTGATTGGGCGTGATGTTCGTATGGTTCGCCGTGGGCACGATCAAGCGTGAGGCAACAGGATCCACGAGCAATACCGTCCACCAAGCATCCTTTTTCTTGTAAGTCTCCTTTACATCTTCTAAAGAGAATTTAGCCCGGTCCCCACTCAAA
>CAUGKZ010000366.1 GCA_959600065.1 uncultured Kroppenstedtia sp.
CCAATTGGCTCACCTCCTTGCGTAAGCATAGTATCACCTCGGTGAAATCGGTTATGTTAGCACTTTTTTTCACGTATTCAACGTCCCCTGTCCAGTGGAACAAGGGATTTCGCTTCCCGGCCGTATGTTTGCAATTCCTTTGCAAACATACGGCATTTTTTTGTCTCCCTGGGCTTATCAGTGAGGGTTTTCACTTTCAGGTGATAATCCACATCAGGGGCAAGTAAAATGACAAAAAGGGTGGAGGAGGAAGGGTTTTGCGCAACCGGACCGAGAGGTGTCTGTTGATCGCGATCCTGGTGATGCTTTCCGGGTGCATTCACAAAGATGATGGAACACCAGATGAAAAAAAGCTCCGCTCCCATTTGTTCCGGCACATCGATGCTCAAGTGCAGCAATCGCACTATCCTTTTACCTTGTCTGTTCCCCCCATGCGATTGGAGGGACAGCAACAGGGGAAAGATTGGCTCCTGGAAAGCCAGGATTCAGATGGGAAAGAAAGGATTCGTGTACGGAAAGAAGGGAGCGACATCTTTCTGGTTCGGGGAAAGCAAAAGGAAAAATTGACAGCACGTCAATTCGGTCTTTTATCCCCACGGGATCATCTGTTGCTGGTCAAATCCTCAGGGCTCCAGATTGAACCCTTGTCGAAGAACAAAAGGGGATTGATTGGGGTGCGCGTGGTTTTATCCAGCGAGGAGATCGGAGATCGATTGGGAAAGTGGATGGGAAGCACCTTTGAACAGGGGTCGGCTAACCAAGCCAGTCGAAAGTTCCGAATCCGTTATCAATTGTGGTATCCGCCCCATCAAGAAGGGATCTCCATTCTGAAATTGGAGATTCACCCACAAGCGAAGGATCAACCCCATGAAAAGATGGTTTATCGCTTCGGAAAACCATAAACTCATCATGGTTTTCTTTTTTTATTACCATTTATATCCTTAACATCATTAATATATATATTATGATATACTGTGATCATTACGGAAGAACAGAAAACGGTTAGAAAGGGGGTTGGCGAAGGATGCAGATTCGTTGGCCCATCGCGGTTTCGGTATTATTCATTAGTCTTTTAATATTATTCGGTGGATATTTTGGTTTTCAATGGTTTCAGGTGGAAAAACCGATTCGTGATACCGTTCAACAGACGGATCATGTGAAATTGGAGAAGATACAAGTGTCTCCGGAGCGCATTGTCATCCAACTTCGGCCGGATGATCGATTTTTACTGGCTTCAGACTTTATTCCATTGCGTGAAGAGATCCAGACTTATGGGGGCGACCGAAAGCTGGAGATCCAGTTTTCTGACCGACCGGATTCCGCCTTGACAGAAGCATGGAATCAGATGGTCTTCGGCGTGAGGGAAGGAATGTCTCACGGACAATATACTCTGATTCCCCAAGCGGTGAAGCAGGTAGCCGAAAAGGAAGGGATTCAATACCGTCTCGGAATGGATAAAAAATTTGTTTATGTGGAACTTCATCGGGGCGGACATTATCTGTATCAAGTGTTGCCCTTGCATCAACCAGAAAGAGAGGTGAAGGATCGTGGGTAAAGGAATCGCACTCGGTGCAGCCTCAGCGATTCTCGTCTTCCTTCTCTATCTAGGATTAAGCCCGTTGCCATTGTTGGTGTTAGCAGCGATTATCGGGATGGCCTGGTATTTCTTTCAGTCCCGTTCAGGTGCACAGATCGGGGTGGGGCGTAACAGAGGGGTGCAACACAAGGGTTCGGTTCCCGATATTTCCTTCGAGGACATCGGAGGGCACGCCCATTCCAAAAAAGAACTGAAAGAGGCTTTGGATTTTCTGATTCACCGGGATCAGATCGATCAGTACGGAATTCGCCCGATCAAGGGTATTCTTTTGTCCGGACCTCCCGGGACCGGGAAAACTTTGATGGCGAAGGCGGCGGCTCACTACACTGATTCCGTGTTTGCGGCTACCAGTGGTAGCGAATTTGTGGAGATGTATGTGGGAGTGGGAGCACAGCGAATCCGGGAATTATTCCGAAAAGCGCGCACCCAGGCACGGAAGAATCAAAAGAACAGCGCCATTATCTTCATCGATGAAATCGATGTGATTGGCGGTCAACGGGAAGGCGCCCAGCATCGGGAGTATGATCAGACCCTCAACCAATTGTTGACGGAGATGGACGGAATTACGACGGACCAAGAGGTTCAGGTGTTGGTAGTTGCGGCCACCAACCGAAAGGATATGCTGGATTCCGCTTTGCTACGTCCAGGGCGTTTCGATCGTCAAATTTCGGTGGATTTGCCGGATAAACAGGCACGAATCTCCATACTCCAGATGCATACCCGAAACAAACCTTTAGCTGAAGATGCCGATATTGAACAAATCGCCTTGGAGACTTTCGGATTCACCGGAGCGCAATTGGAAAGCCTGACCAACGAAGGGGCGATCTATGCTTTGCGGGAGGACAGCCCTCTGATCCGCCACAAACACTTGTCCCGAGCAATCGATAAGGTGATGATGGGGGAGAAAACGGATCGGGAGACCACTCGGGAAGAGAGGGAACGGGTGGCGATTCATGAACTGGGCCATGCGGTGGTTTCCGAATGGGTCCGCTCAGGCTCTGTCTCCCAAGTCTCTCTGTCCCCCAGAGGGAAAGCCTTGGGATATGTGCGGCACCATCCGGGACCGGATCGTTATCTGTACACCCGGAAACAGCTGGAGGATCAGGTGATGATCTGTTTGGGCGGGGCTGCGGCAGAACAGATGATTTACCAAAACCGCTCCACCGGTGCACAAAATGATTTCGAACAGGCCACTCGCTATATCCGGACCCTGATGGAAGCGGGACTGTCCGATC
>CAUGKZ010000367.1 GCA_959600065.1 uncultured Kroppenstedtia sp.
TCTCCAGCACGCCTTCCATAAACATCAGACCCGCTTTTTCCGCCTTGGCTTTTAGAATTGCAAAAATCAGTTCTTTCTTTTTCATCTGACTGTAATGGGAGATATGATACTCCTTAGCCAGTTGATACAGTTCCGGCAAGCGCCGGTTCTCCAGATTGTTTAAGGAAAGATCCATCAATAGCCATCACCGCACTTTTTTCAGAATGTCCTTTCCAGCTTGACCCATTCCTCCGGTGGATATTCCGGTGGTCTAAGAGCCCAGCAGGTATCCTTATAGGTCGATTGTAGTTGAGGTAGTTGGTGGGAAAATCGAGTTTCACATGACGAAAGGCGTGTGGGACCGTCTATGAGCCGCCATCTGAACCCCCACTTTCTCTCCACTAACCTTATCACCATACTCCTGGAAGGTTGCAAGGTAATATCGATACTTATAAAGTGTGTATGATCATCCCTCGCCGGGGATCAGGGCTGTGTGACCCCAAATACACATAGTGAGAGCGGGAACGAAGTGATCTTGGCGAGACTTGTTGCAAAGGATCTCCACCGGTCACACCCTATCTCCTGCTCTCCACATCGGTTCTGAATAACTCGACCGCTTAATCCAATACCAGATTCGGCTTTTTTTCCAACCTGTGCTTGCCGTCCACGAATCGAACCGTTCCGGTTTTAGCCCGCATCACCAAGGAATGGGTGGTAGCGTTGGTACCGTTGTAGCGAACGCCCTTCAGCAATTCACCGTCGGTGACTCCGGTGGCAGCGAAGATCGCATCATCTCCCCCGACCAAATCCTGCATAAACAGGGTTTGACCCGGGTCTTGAATTCCCATCTGTAGACACCGTTGAAACTGTTCGTCATCCTCAGGTAACAGACGCCCCTGGATCTCGCCACCCAAGCATTTCAAGGCGACCGCCGACAAGACTCCTTCCGGAGCTCCACCGCATCCCAAGAGCAGGTCCACACCGGTATCAGGAAAAGCGGTATGGATCGCTGCCGCCACATCCCCGTCTGGAATCAGTTTGATTCGGGCACCGGTTTTGCGGACATCTTCTATGATTTTAGTGTGACGAGGACGGTCGAGCAACGCCACGACCAGATCGTTCACATCCTTGCCGAGCGCCCGCGCGACGGCACGGAGATTTTCCTCCACCGGAGCGTTGAGATCCACTTGTCCGACGGCCCCCGGTCCCACAGCAATTTTGTCCATATACATGTCCGGAGCGTGTAATAGGTTGCCTCGATCCGCCACAGCCACGACGGACAGAGCGTTCCACAGCCCCTTCGCCACGATGTTGGTCCCTTCCAGGGGATCGACAGCCACGTCCACCTCTGGCAGATAACCGAGGCCGAGGCGTTCCCCGATGTACAACATCGGTGCTTCATCCATCTCCCCTTCACCGATAACCACGGTTCCCCGCATCGGAATCGTGTCAAAAACAGTTCGCATGGCTGAGGTGGCAGCCTCATCCGCCTCATCCTTTTTCCCCAGACCCATCCAACGACCGGATGCCACGGCAGCTGCTTCCGTGACCCGGACCAATTCCATCGTCAGGCTACGTTCCAACTTCAATCCCCCCCAGCTTTTTCCCTTCATGGAACCTGTGGAATTCCATTATAAAAAACACTCAATGGGATAGCCTAATCACCTCTATATGTTACACTATTTAACCCCACGGAGTGAACCCGGTTCCTCAGCCAAAGAAGAACGGGGGGAAACTCTCATTGTTGCCGACGCTTAAATGACCAGATCGGTCCTAGCAACCCAGGGCTGTGATGAACCCTAAGTGGATGATGGGAACGAAACGGTCTCTTCGCTCTTCCCATTGCCCCATCGTAAAATATGCTAATCAACATGCCCGCTAGCAACCATGGGAAAAAACCTACGGGGGCTTCATTTCGATTACGCAGAAACCAGTGCCGATCTTCTCAAGTTCATCCTTGGTAGCAGCGTACTGGTGATTCAAGTATTAAAGAAAAGACGGAATGGAATGTGAAACCCCATCCCGACCCTCAGTCCCAAATATAGATTTACCTGACATCCCCCTTCAAGCCACTTTCATCTTTTTTTCAGCAAAACAGGGGGCTGGATGGTGAGGCGGCTCCGATCTCTTGCAAAGAGCGCAAAGACGAATCACATCCACCATCCTTGCTGAGAGGTCTAGGCTCTCCAAATCTCCGCCCCCAGAGAGCTGAGCTTATTTTCAAGGTTTTCATAGCCCCTGTCAATGTGATCCACCCCGGTGATCTCTGTCATGCCTGTTGCAGCCAAGCCAGCTACCACCAGAGCGGCGCCTCCCCTGAGATCCATCGCCCGTACAGCCGTTCCATGCAAGGGGAAACCTCCCCGGATCCATGCCGTCCGCCCTTCCACCCGAACATCAGCTCCCATGCGATACAGCTCATCCACTTGCTTAAACCGGGAAACATAGATGTTATCCGTCACCAGACTCGTCCCTTCCGCTTGGGTGAGCAAGGAAGTGAAAGGTTGTTGTAAATCTGTGGGAAATCCAGGATAAGGGAGGGTTTTGATATCTACAGCCTGATACTTTTCCTTGCCGATCACCCGGAGGGATTCATCTGACTCCTTTACAGCGATCCCCATCTCTCGCAATTTTGCCGACAAGGGCTCCAGATGGAGAGGGATCACATTCTCCACGGTCACATCTCCCACGGTGGCCGCTGCAAAGATCATATAGGTCCCTGCCTCGATCCGGTCGGGGATGATGGAGTGACGACACCCTTGTAAAGAGCGTCGACCCTGGATCCGAATCACATCGGTGCCGGCTCCCTGAATTCGGGCCCCCATGGAGGAGAGAAGCGTGGCTACATCGAT
>CAUGKZ010000368.1 GCA_959600065.1 uncultured Kroppenstedtia sp.
GGGGAGTTGGAGGAGTTCAAGGATCAAAAAATTCTCCTCATCTGCCGGAGTGGACGTCGGAGTGTAATCGCCGCCCATGTCCTCTCTGCAAAGGGATTCCAGCAACTGTTCAACCTGAAGGGAGGCATGCTGGAGTGGACGGGACCGACGGAAAAGTAAACTCCCATGGGGAGACTCTGGGCACTGCGGACCGGATCACCGATCTGATCGGAGGGACTCCGCTGGTTCGTCTCCGTCGCTTGATCGGTCCGGAAGATGCACAGGTATGGGTGAAGTTGGAATACTTCAATCCCGGCGGAAGTGTGAAAGATCGGACGGCTCTCCGTATGATTTGCCGGGCGGAGGAAGCCGGCTTCCTGAAGCCGGGAGCGACGATCATTGAGCCGACCAGCGGCAATACCGGGATCGGATTGGCGTTGGTGGGAGCGGTCAAGGGTTATCGGACGATTCTGGTGATGCCCGATACGATGAGTGGGGAACGGATCCAGATTCTGAAGGCATACGGAGCAGAAGTGGTGCTCACCCCCGGCGGGGAGCGAATGCCGGGGGCGATCCGCAAGGCAGAGGCTTTGGTGAAGGAGATTCCGAATTCCTTTATGCCTCTTCAATTTGAAAACAGCGCTAATCCTGAAGTGCACCGGATGACCACAGGGCTGGAAATCATCGAGCAGACGGGGGGACAGCTGGATGCTTTTGTGGCGACGGCGGGAACCGGTGGAACCATCACTGGAACCGGGGAAGTATTACGCAAGCATGATCCGGGGATCCATATCACGGTTGTTGAACCTGAGGGCTCACCGGTCTTGGCTGGCGGAGCGCCCGGTCCTCACCAAATCCCTGGTACCAGTCCGGGTTTTATTCCCCCGATCTTAAACCAGGATGTTTACGATGAAATCCTGCATGTCTCCGACGAAGATGCGGCGGAAACCACTCGCCGTCTCGCCCGGCTAGAGGGAATCCTAGTGGGCCCTTCCTCTGGTGCCTCGGTCTGGGCTGCTCTTCAGGTGGCTCGGCGTCTCGGCCAGGGAAAACGAGTGATTTGCATGGCGCCGGATACCGGGGAACGTTATTTGAGCACGGATCTGTTTTCCTCCTAAGGGGGTGGCGCAGCTGGATGATCCACTGTTGGCGGTGATTGTCGAGGAGATGGAAGACCATCCTGAAAAACGGATTTCTTTTCGTCGGTATATGGAACTGGCATTGTACCACCCCCGCTGGGGGTATTACCGCCGAGAGGGTTTGAAGGTCGGAAAGAGGGGCGATTTTTACACCAGTCCCCAGCTGGGAGAGGTGTTTGGCGAAACACTGGGTCGGGTCATCTCTGGAATGGTGCCTTCTTTTTCTCCCGGTTGCCCTTGGACTTTGGTGGAGGTAGGAGGCGGGGACGGCCGCTTGGCGGAGAGTATCCTCGCTTCTCTGATGGAAGAGAAAAGGCTGCCACAGAGTCTGTGGCTGGTGGAGACGAGTCCTTTGCACCAGAATCTGCAACGAGAACGGCTCCAAAATGCCCCGGTACCTGTCTACTGGGCGGAGGCGATGACGGAGATTCCAGAGGGAGCCCCCTGTATTCTTTATTCCAATGAGTTCCTGGATGCCTTGCCTGTGCATCGAGTGACACGAAAGGGAGGAGAGCTTCAGGAGATCTACGTGACCTGGGATGAACACCGTGAGGGATTCATGGAGTGCTCCCTGCCACTTCGTCATCCGCCTCTGTTAGCCTATTTTCGCAATCTGGATTGGAACCTTTCAGAAGGATGGACGGTGGAAGTACCCTTGGATGCTCTGGATTGGCTGGAAGCGGTGAGTGATTGGATGAAAACCGGTTATCTGATCACTATCGATTATGGGGGGACGACGGAAGAGTTATCCCAGCCCCAACGAAAAAACGGTACCCTCCGTTGTTATCGGAACCATCAACTTCATGAGAACTTCTATTTCCAGCCGGGAACCTCCGATATAACCTCCCATGTGAATTTTTCGGTAATGCAGGATTACGGGGAGAAATTGGGATTCCGCAAGTGCATGTACACTACTCAACCTCGGTTTTTGCAAGCGGCAGGCATCCTGGAGCGGTGGTTGGAGACCCCCCGGGATCCCTTCAGTCCGGAAGCCCGCCACAACCGGGCGATTCGGCAACTGGCTCTCCCCGGTGGAATGGGAGAATCGTTTCGGGTTTTGATCCAATCCAAGGGAGTGGCGGTTCCTCAAAGGGGTTTGCGGGGGGTCACCTGAAATAAAAAAAACGACTGCCTCTGCAAAATGCAGTCAGGCAGTCGTTTTTGTGAGTTGTGGGTTCAGCCGACCTGGAAGAAGGACCAATAGACGATCCCGGAGAAGGCGAGGATCATATAGCCTCCGAAAAGCAACATATAAGTACGTTCAGTGTACTTCATGTAGCCGAGAACGAAAAAGAGGATCGCCTGCAGGCCGAACAAAATTGCTAGACTAGTCATCTCTCCGGCCATGAACATCAATCCGATCAGCAGCAACCAAAATCCCAAAACACGAAACATGCGGTCCATTGCAGTCCACTCCTTGCCTGCCTTCTGTTTTCTCCCGATGGGTGACTCACGCCATCAGGCGGATCCCGACTCCTGTTGTTCGTATCATCACTTATTATAACCCTGTGCAAAATAGGGATCAAGTCATGGGTAGTTTGTGTCATGAAACCGTCAGGAATACATATCCGATCCGATGCGGGTAAAAATGGAAGCACATCGGCTTACTCAGCTAAGGAAGGATCCGACATGCCCCTTAGGGACAACATTCATTCATGTGTTTCTTCCGTATTTTGGGTAGAAAACAAGGTCGGGATGGTGGGAGGGTGA
>CAUGKZ010000369.1 GCA_959600065.1 uncultured Kroppenstedtia sp.
TGTTGTAAATTTTTGATTTAATTTCGGATGAGATTTATGTCATTTTTTAATAAAGCTTTGGCAAGTATCGGGATCGGTAATGCCAAGGTGGATACTCGCCTCAAAGAATCCCGTTACCGGCAGGGAGACCTGGTCGAAGGGGAAATTTTTATCCAGGGCGGTCAAGTGGAGCAAGAGATTGATGAAATTTATCTATATTTGGTTGTTTTGTATTTTCAGGAAGGATCTCAAAAAGAGTATGTTATGGAAGAGCATCGGTTGACGGAAGTATTTAAGATCGCTCCCCGGGAAACCAAAGTGATCCCCTTTGAATTTATGCTTCCATTTGATACCCCGGTCACTACGGGAGGATGCCCGGTATATCTTAAAACCGGATTGGACATCTCTTTGGCAGTGGATCCCGATGATACCGACGGGATCGAAGTGTTGCCCAATACCCTGGTGGAGAAAGTCCTTCAGTTGGTAGAGCGAGTCGGGTTTCAATTGGTGAATATCGATTTTGAATTCGATTATTTTTTCTCACGTCATCCTTTCATACAAAGATTTCAGTTTAAACCCACGGGGGATTTGCGAGGAACTCTCGATAAATTGGAACTGATGTTCTATATCGGGGCGGACTATTTAGAGATAATTTTCCAGGTGGATCGTCGGGCCACTGATTTGATGACCTCTTTGGAAGAGGCTCTGGAACTGGATAAAAAGACGTTTCGTATGACAGTGACAGGCGAGGATATCCAGGGAGGAGATGAGGAAGTGGAGAAAAAGTTGTCAGATCTGATCCATGAGTATGCAGGTTGATTCACCCATTCGGGGCGGCATGAAGCCGCCTTTCGTATTTTAGGGGGATTCCCGCGGGACTAGAAACGTTGTAAAAAAGTCGTCCGAGGGAGGGTTGATTTTCACATTTCGGCCGCTTGTGAGCTTCAGCCATCCATGTGAAAATCCTCGCCCCTTTTTGATGTCTGACTCCATCTCATTGTTGGGAGGACGGACCTGTCTCTGAATCGGAGGGAGAATCTTCGGGGGGTGGGACTTGGACGGAGGAGCTCTCTTCATCTACTGTGGGGATGGTGGGGGATGAAGGAGTTGGCTCTCCAAGATCAAACTGGGCCTTTCCTTCTCGCTGCAATTTTTCGATCAGCTCATTCACATTCTCTCCTTCCCCCTGGGTGGTTAATCCGACGTTGAGGGTTCCGCTCAGGGTTTGTACATTCAGCTCCTGTATTTTGTACACCAAGTTTTCGATTGCGACGGGTTGAATGGTGTCTATTTGTTTTTTTAACTCTTCATTCTCTTTACGGAGGGTTTCCATTTCCTGCTCTAGCTGATTGATCCGATCCCATAAATAAGCATACATATCCCAGGGCACCTCCGTTTCCAACTTTGCTTTGGTCCGGGTGCTCAGACTCCTTTTTCCACGACCCATTGACTGTTTAATCAACAGCCCTTTGCTTCAGTATATGGCTGATTTACCTTTGATCATGCCCGAGGGGACTGATTTCAGTATCAGCGTAAGTGCTTTTTGAATAGACTGGAGTTGAGAAAAACTGTTGCCGGGGAGGAGGGGAAATATGGATCCCCACCAGAACTTTATGAAATGGGGAGAAATGGCCCGTAAATTTTTGGGGAACGATTTTTGGGGCGATATGATGGAAACGATGCCATCATCGGGTCCCAAGGCGGATGTTTTTCATGGAAAGGATGAAGTGTTAGTCTTGGTCGATCTTCCCGGAGTGGAGGATATCAATCAGATTCAGTTACGAGTGGAAGATGATGCTCTCCTGATCAAGGGCAGGTTGAATCCCCGGCATACCCACTATCAAGCCAATCTTCAGGAACGGTTTTATGGTGATTTTGAACGCAGAATCAAGTTGGGGACCTCCGTTGTGCGGAAAAACAGCAGTGCACGATACCGGAAAGGGGTATTGGAAGTGCGGTTATTACGAGCCGGTATGGATACGGATTTTCACACCATTCGCATCCGTGATTGAACCGGAAACAGGCACAAGGCCCTTTTCCGGTACATACCATGGGATAGACCCAGCGGGGAGGATGGATCATGGGAACCATCAACAACATCTTTAATCTGAAAATCCACAGTGTATCCAGCGCCGGGTCTGTCAACTTTGGGAACACCGTCAATATTGGAGCCGAGAGCAATTCTAAGTCTCTGGGAGGTTCTTCACCTATTGGTGATTTTGCTCGCAATATCGATTTTGAAACTAACCAAGCCATCGATCCTGATATCATCGACCAGGTCTAAGGCAGGTGTATTGGGATGGATATTTGTATAAAAACCTACAGTCTCCATGTCACCACGGTGACGAATCGTGGCTCTGTCAATATCGGGAACACGATGAATATCCAATATTCCGATCGAAACCGGCGCAGTCTGTCTCCGCCGCCCCCGGAGGCAATCCCTCCTGAACAAGGGCCCACAGGTCCTCCGGTCACTCCACCAGAGATTCCCCCACAGCGGGAGATTCCAGGTCAAAACCCCATTCCACCGATCCCCCCCCCGATCGAACCGGGAGTGAGGGAACAAAAAGATGCAGGAGACACTTCAGAGGGAGGTTTTTACTCGATTCCGACACCTGCCCACTCACCCTTGTGCATCCCATCCATTCCACGGTGGGTAAGAAGGCTCTGACGGGAATCGGTGGGGAGCTGGGCGCTGGACTGTGGGAGGCGAGGATCTCATCCAACCATCGGAGGAGTTGTTTTTACGAAAGAGGCGAGATCACAGCCTGGCGGGGAGTGGTACCTTTCGTTGACGGGATACTTCTACGGCGATCTGTTACAATAAAGATAAATGATGAATGG
>CAUGKZ010000370.1 GCA_959600065.1 uncultured Kroppenstedtia sp.
TCCATCTTACCAGATGGACTTTTTTCACTGTCTACCGTATGGGGATAATACCACATCCCGAAATCTGGGGTGGACTTTTTATTTGACCGTTTGTATAATAATACAAAACAACGAATGATTATTAAGGGGTGTTCGGCCCGTGAGCAAAGGAAAAGTGATTCTCGCCTATTCCGGTGGCCTGGATACATCGGTGGCGATTCAGTGGTTGAAGGAAAACTACGGATACGATGTTGTCGCAGTCGCTCTCGATGTGGGAGAAGGAAAAGACCTGGATTTTGTCAAGGAAAAGGCGCTGAAAGTGGGAGCGGTCAAGTCTCTGGTAGTGGATACACGACAGTGGTTTGCGGAACATTATCTGTTGCCAGCGCTGAAAGCTAATGCGTTGTATGAAGGGAAGTATCCCCTGGTTTCTGCTCTGTCCCGTCCTTTGATCGCTGAAGTGCTGGTCAAGGTGGCGACAGCAGAGGGGGCGGTGGCGGTCGCCCATGGATGCACAGGCAAAGGGAATGACCAGGTACGGTTTGAAGTAGCGGTCAAAGCCCTGAACCCCGAATTGGAAGTGATCGCCCCGGTCCGAGAATGGGCGATGTCCCGGGACGAAGAGATCGCTTATGCGCAAAATCATGGAATTCCGATCCCGGTGGATCTGGATAATCCCTACAGTATCGATCAAAACCTGTGGGGGAGAAGTTGCGAATGCGGTGTCCTGGAGGATCCTTGGGCAGCTCCGCCGACGGGGGCATATGAGTGGACTGTAGCTGTGGAAGACACTCCGGACGAACCGGAAGATGTAGAGATCGCGTTCCAGCAGGGCAAGCCGGTTTCTCTCAACGGAAACCAGCTGCCTTTCCATCAGTTGGTTTCCGAACTGAATCAACTAGCTGGCAAGCACGGGGTGGGACGGATCGATCATGTGGAAAATCGACTGGTGGGGATCAAATCCCGTGAAGTTTACGAATGTCCGGCGGCGATGACTTTGATCACCGCCCACCGAGAGCTGGAATTTCTGACCCAGACCCGGGAAATAGCTCGCTTCAATCCAGTAGTAGAAGGGAAATGGGCGGAGCTGGCTTATGAGGGACTCTGGTTTTCTCCATTGATGACAGCCCTGGATGCTTTTGTGGAGGAGACCCAGGCGACGGTAACCGGGACTGTCCGCGTCCGCCTGTTCAAGGGGCAAGCGGTGGTGACAGGCCGGGAGTCGAAATACTCCCTGTACAGCGAAGAGTTGGCCACTTACACACCGGAAGACACTTTCAATCACCAAGCGGCTGTCGGTTTTATCCAGCTGTGGGGGTTGCCGACGGAGGTCCACTCCAAGGTGAACCCGAAAAAGGAGGATCCCACATTCGATGAAACTTTGGGGCGGGCGATTTACCAAGCCAACCAACCGAATCGTTGAAGAATACACCGCATCCATCGACTTTGACCAAAAATTGTACGAAGAAGATATCCGCGGTAGCCTGGCTCATGTGCAGATGTTGGGAGGCTGCGGGATTCTGAAAGCGGAAGAAGTGGAGACGATTTCAAAAGGACTGCGGAAGATCCGGGAGAGAATCCGGGCCGGCGAAGTGGGATTCTCCGTAGCGCATGAAGATATTCACATGAATATCGAGAAGTTGCTGATCGACGAAGTGGGTCCCGTTGGTGGAAAACTTCACACCGGTCGCAGTCGGAATGATCAGGTGGCTCTGGATATGCATTTGTATGTCCGGGCCCAGACGCTGGATCTGATCAGAGGATTACACCATTTGCAGGATGCCCTCGTGACGAAAGCGGAGAAACATGTGGATACGATTCTACCTGGTTATACCCACTTGCAACGGGCTCAGCCGGTCCGCCTCGCCCACCACTTGCTGGCTTATGTCGATATGTTTGGCCGAGATATGGAACGGTTGTTTGACAGCTACAAGCGTGTGAACACCCTGCCCTTGGGTGCCGGGGCGATCAGTGGTACCACCTTTCCCATCCGTCGGGAGTTGGTGGCGGAGGAACTGGGCTTCGATCGGATGTACGACAACAGTATGGATGCGGTCAGTGACAGGGATTACTTGGTGGAATTTTTGGGGGCGGCCTCTCTGATCATGGTCCATTTGTCCCGTCTATCCGAGGAGTTGATCCTGTGGTCCAGCCAGGAGTTCGGCTATATCGAACTGGATGATGCCTTCTGTACAGGCAGTAGCATGATGCCTCAGAAGAAAAATCCGGACGTACCGGAGTTGATCCGGGGAAAAACGGGGCGGGTGACAGGACATTGGGTGGCTTTGATCACGACCTTAAAAGCCCTCCCTTTGACCTATAACAAAGATATGCAGGAGGACAAGGAAGGAATCTTCGACACAGTGGACACTTTGCAGGGGGCACTGGCTCTTACGGCTCCCATGGTGGCCGGGATGAAGGTGAACTCGGAGCGGATGCGTCAAAACGCCGAACAGGGCTTCGCCAATGCAACGGATCTGGCAGATTACCTGGTGACCCGGGGTCTTCCCTTCCGGGAGGCTCATGAAGTGGTGGGCCGACTGGTCCTCTCCTGCCTGGAGCAAGGACGGCTCCTGAGGGATCTTAGCTTGGAGGAATTAAGGGAAGCCTGCCCGCTGATCGGTGATGACGTCCATTCCAAGTTGGAAGTGGAACAGGTGACCGACGCCCGGGAAGCCGGAAGCGGCACTGCACGGAACCGAGTGGTGGAGACGATCGCTAAGAAAAGAAAAGAATTGGATGAAACCCTGAGCCTGCTAGATACCGTTATCTCTTAAGCAGGTGAAGAAATGAAAAAACCTGGCTGATCAACTCGGCGGGTTTTTTGTTTTCT
>CAUGKZ010000371.1 GCA_959600065.1 uncultured Kroppenstedtia sp.
GCAATCGCGGCCCTTCTTATCCCACTTGTAGCTGTTGCTCCGTACTCTGATTAAGCGATCATACAACAGCTGGGGCGCTGTGCAAAAAACAACCCGGCAACCCAAGTGAGTTGCCGGGTGTTCTTTATACCGGATACAGCCAGGGAGGCACGAGGTCATTTGGCTTCTTGAGTTGCTTTTTTCATGCGGCGGGTGGCCGGGTCAAACCAGCTGTAGATGACAGGGATGACCACCAGGGTTAAAAGAGTACTGGAGAAGAGGCCTCCAATGACGGTGATCGCCATGGGTTGTTGGATTTCCGTCCCTTCTCCCCACGCGAGAGCGAGGGGAACCAACCCGAGGACGGTAGTGGTCGCCGTCATCAGAATCGGGCGCAAGCGGGTGATGCCTGCCTCGACGATGGCCTCATAAGAGGGGATTCCGCGCGCCTTGAGCTGATTGATATAATCCACCAGCACAATCGCATTGTTGACGACAATCCCCGTAAGGACGATCAGCCCAATCATGGCCGTCACCCCTACCGGGGTCTGCGTCAGCCAGAGTGCGGCAGTGACACCGATAGCCATGAGCGGCAAGGTCAGCATAATGACAAAGGGATACTTGAAGGATTCAAACTGAGCTGACAGGACGAGGAAGACGAACAGGATGGCCAGAACCACTGCCAACAGCAAATCATTCATCGCATCCTTGAGCAGTTCAGCGCCTCCGGTAAATTTCACTGTTAAATTGGAGGGTAAGATGCGGTCCAGTTCCTGCTGCACCTCTTGCTCCAATGCCCCCAGATCGGATCCGTCATATTGCACCTTGTATTCGATACTATCCAACAGATCGCTCCGGTTGACTGTGATCGGACCTTGTTTCACTTCCAGATCCGCCACTTTGGACAGCGGGACGGTTCCACCTGTGGGTGTTTGAACCGGGAGCTTCTTCAACTCGTCTGGCGAGTCGCGCAACTCATCCTCATAATGGAGGAACACATCATAAGAGCCTTCCTTCACATCAGTCTGAGTCACCACTTGCCCGCGGGTAGCATCGGAGACCGCCGTCACGATTTGCGCCGGGGCCAGTCCTTCCTTCTGTGCCTGCTTCCGATCAACACTTACCATCAATTCCGGTTTCGTTTCCTTTTCAGAGTCCGTCACCTGCCGAACCCGATCCATCCCCTGGAGGGTGGAGTGGATTTTGCCCGACCATTTTTCTAAATCCTCTTTCTCCCCGCTCACCCGGAACTCCAAGGTATTGGGGGCTCCCGCAACTTCAAAGGAGGATTGCTCCCGCAATTCCACCTCTACATCCGGATCCACCTGGGCCAGTTTCGGCCGCAGATCATTGATAATCGTCCGGGTGGATCGGTTCCGCTCACTACGATCTACGGCTTGGACATAGATTTGGGAGATGTTTCGTCCACCCTCCCCGGAGGAAGCCTGGTAGCTTTTAATATCCTTGTCCTTGCCCAGAATCGATTCCATCTTAGCGGAGACTTGTTGTGTCTTGTTCAGCCCGGTTCCTTCGGGCATCTTCACATCCACAGTGAACACACCCTCGTCCGAAGCGGGGAGAAATTCCGTCCCGACACTGCGCACGCCCATTGCACCGGCTCCCAAGAGGGCGAGGGAGATCAGCAGCACCGTGAACCGGTGAGCGAGAGACCAGTTCAACAACCCACGGAAGCCACGGTAAAAACGGCTATTTTTCTGTTGTTCCTTCCAGTCTCCTTTAGGCTTTTTCATCATTTTAGCGGCCATCACTGGCACAAGGGTGAGCGAGACCAGCAGAGAAGCCAACAGACTGAAGGAAACGGTAAAGGCAAACTCCTTGAACAGTTGACCGACCATACCGCTGACAAAGACGACCGGTACAAAGACAAAGACGGTTGTCACTGTAGAAGCGGTCACAGCCGCCGCTACTTCTCCGGCTCCTTTGATCGCAGCTTGCTTGTTGTCTTCGCCCTGCTGCAGGTGTCGATAGATACTTTCGATCACCACGATGGAATTATCCACAAGCATCCCGATCCCCAGGGCCAAACCACCCAGGGTCATAATATTCAGGGTAAAGTTAGACAGGTACATCAGGACAAATGTGGTGACGATCGAGAGCGGAATCGCCACGCCGATAATCAGGGGACTGCGGAAAGAACGGAGGAACAGGAAGAGCACCAACATCGCCAAGATGCCGCCGATCACCATGGTGCTGCTCACATTCTGGATGGACATATCCACATATTTCCCCTGGTCGAAGATGATATGGGTATCCACATCCAGCTTTTTGCTCAGCTGCTCCAGTTCCTCCCGCACATCCTGGGAGACCTCAGCTGTATTGGCTCCCGACTGTTTAAACAGATCGATCCCGATGCTGGGCTTATTGTTGGTGCGGGTAATGATATTTTTCTCTTCTTTACTGATGCGGACATCAGCCACATCATCCAGGGTGATCTTCTTTCCCGTGCGGGGATCCACAGCCAACTCCAATTCCCGAATTTGCTGGAGACTGGTCAGTTCGGAAGAGACCCGAGCTGTCAGATCCTGATCCCCTTTATGGATGATTCCTCCAGGTTGACTGATCTCAGTCCCTTGTATCCGCTCTTGGATATCCGACTGGGAGAGATGATATTTTTTCATCTGTTCAGCATCCAGCGAGATCCGGATCTGACTTTCCCTCAAACCGGAAACATCAGCACTGGCCACTCCCGGCAACTGGGAGAGATTCTGACTGATCTGGTCGATGTCCTCCCGCAATTCTTTGTCGGAAGTTCCCTTGGTCATCACCGAGAGTTGGACAATTGGAA
>CAUGKZ010000372.1 GCA_959600065.1 uncultured Kroppenstedtia sp.
CTCCCACCTTTGCAGGTGCAAGCCATTTATTCGCCCAATCGGAACACCGCCCGGGGTTGATACATCGGGGAACGATCCATATGGGTTTCATACAGAACCAACTCTTCCACAGTCCATGAAGATCGATCCAGGTATGGAGGAAGCTGGTCGTCTAGAGTTTGATGGGGAAAATCATGGAGCCGGTATTTTTTGGCCAAGGTGATATGTGGGTGATAGGAGCGCTTTTCTCGTGGATATCCCAGAGGTTCAAGCGCCTGGGTCACATCAGAATACAAGCGATGAAGCTCTTCCAAGTCCCCCTTCACTCCCGCCCACAGGATGCGTGGGCGGGTGGGAACCCCGAACTGACCGATTCCCTCCAGAGAAAGGCGAAAAGGTTGAAGACGGAAAGAGAGTTTCTTCAGGATTTGTTGCACAACCTGGACCTGGTGAAGACTACAAGCACCGAGGAACCGAACAGTAAGATGGTAATCTGCGGGATGGACCCATTTCTTAAAACTCCACTGTTCCCCCAGGAACTCACAAAAGCCGGCGAGCATCTCTTTCTGGACATCTGGCAAGGGAATCGCGATAAAAAACCGGTGAACCGGGTGGGACTCCATCAGTTTCACCTACCTTTCCCCATCGGATTGTCCATTCCTGTGACGCAGGGATGGACAATCCGACAATCATAACAAAACCCGGAAGAGATCCCGGGCTGTCACAAATCGATTCGCTCAAAGAGCTTTTTGGGCTGCTTCCACTGCCGCTTCATAATCCGGATGCTCAGTCGCTTCAGATACATACTCCACATATACCACTTGATCCGCTGCATCGACGACAAACACTGCCCGAGCCAGCAGACGGAGTTCCTGGATCGCCACACCGTAGGCAGTACCAAAGGAGAGATCCCGGTGATCAGAGACGGTTTGCACCTGCTCGATCCCGGCGGCTCCACACCAACGCTTCTGGGCAAAGGGCAGATCGACACTGACTGTGATCACCTTCACTTGCTCTCCCAGTTTGGCAGCCTCTTCGTTGAAGCGACGGGTTTGTGCATCACACACCCCGGTATCCAAGGACGGAACCACACTGAAGATCCGAACCTTTCCTTTGCTGTCTTCAAGAGTGACCGGACTCAGGTCATTGTCCAATACGGAGAAGTTGGGAGCAGTCATCCCAGGTTTCACTTCCGGACCCAGGAGTGTCACAGGATTTCCTTTGAATGTGATTGCGCCTTTCCGTTCTTGCACCATCGCAATTTCCTCCCCCGTGTTATGTAGTCGCGTTCCCACAATTATTTTATCATACTTTTTCCAAAAGAAGAGGGGATCATTCCTTTCCTCTCCCACTGTATGTTTTTCCGAAAAACCCAAGATAATAACCTTTGACCTGCATTTGACCATTAGATCAGGAGATACATCTATGAAAAACATCGTGTCGATCTACGTTCGGGATCTGAAAAATATAACGAAACATTGGGTGATCGCCGTCATTATCGGAGGCTTGATTCTACTCCCCTCTTTGTATGCATGGTTTAACATCAAGGCCTCATGGGACCCCTATGGCAACACACAGGACATCCCTGTTGCTGTCACCAATCAAGACCAGGGAACCACAGTGCACGGACATCACATCCAAATCGGTGACGAAGTAGTGCGCTCCTTAAAGAAGAACAAAAAACTGGGATGGATTTTTATTAACCAAAAGCAAGCATACAAAAGGGTCCGACGAGGAGAGATTTATGCCAGTATCACGATACCCGAAGATTTTTCGCAGAAGATGGCGACGGTAATCACAGGGGAACCGGTAAAGCCTGAAATCGTCTATGTTGTGAATGAAAAGATCAATGCGATCACCCCCAAAATGACCGAAAAAGGGGCTACCGGGATTGTGCAACAAGTGAGTGACAGCTTTGTCAAAACCACGACGGAAGCCATATTTAAAATCTTCAACGAACTGGGGATTGAACTTGAAAGAGAGTGGCCCACTGTCAAAGCCTTAGAAGAGCTGGTTTTCAGACTGGAAAAAAGCATTCCCACGATGAATCGGGCCGTCCAGATCGCCCTTGAAGATGTGGACCAAGCGACTCAAATCACAGAAAAAGCTCAAAGAGGCCTCCTCCAAGCAACGAAAATCACCCAAGAGGGACAGGAGTTCACTAACCATCTCCATCAATTTTTGAACCATCTCCGCAAATCCACAGAAGCTCTCCTGCCCCAAGTCAAAGAACGGATCGAAATGACTCACCAGACAGCTGTATCTATACAACAGATTACTTCCCATTTGCAAAAAAACGACCTCGATCCAATCAATGCGAAAAAAGTGATATCCCAGGCGACTGGTTCCCTGACCACAGGTATCACTGCAACAGACGCAATCATCCAATTATCGGAGAGGGTAAACCGACTGGCGAATCAATCCCTCCTGGATCCAGAAATTGAAAGGCTGCAGAAGATCAAGGGAGATTTTCAACAACAACTAGCCTTGCTGGACTGGATCAAAAACGCCGACCACAATGGCGATGCACCGGGAGCAGAAAAGATCCAACGTTGGAACGAAATTTCCCAGATTACCCAGCAACGAACTCAGGATATGTTGAATCGCTGGGATCAGGAATTTCAACCCAAAATACGAAGTGCCCTAGATTCAGTCGACTCCTCCCTCAACCGCGTTCAGTCCCTGTTGGATCACACCCGCCAAATCCTTCCCGATGTAAAAAAAATTGTTAGTGACGCCACCCAAGGCATCGTCGTGGGCAAAAAGAAACTTTTA
>CAUGKZ010000373.1 GCA_959600065.1 uncultured Kroppenstedtia sp.
AGGAAGCCTTGGCGACGGAAACATGAACGCTGTGTGAACAATCGATGGGGCGCCTTGTTTGGGGAAGGGACGTGGGTTACACTTAAACCCAGGTTGCGGAACCAACTTGCTAGGACACCAAAACGGCGGGCAGATGAGCCCGCCGTTTTGGTGTCTTTTTCAAGTGATATCAACCTTTGATCATTCTTTCTTTGGAGCATGCTAAGCGGAAAAGGAGGAGTTGTCATGACATCGAAAGGTCGGAGGGAAACAGGGGAGGAACACTTCGCTCTTCATGGTGGGACTCATTTTACTCCCCAGGCATCCCCGGAAGAGATCAACCGGTTTGTGCAAGACCTTCCGCCAGAGCGTCGAGAAAACTTTTATGAAATCATGAAGGAACTGAGCCAAGCGGATCTGATCACCCTCCATGATGACGGTCTGTTGACGGATGGAGAAGGAAACATCGGAGGTAGCAAGGAATGCTGAAATGAAAAAAGAAAAATGGTGGGCCGGGTTAACCGGTCCACCATTTTTTGATCCGTTGCCACAGGGAAGGTGGGGGTGAATCCACAGATGAGGGATGGGCTGTACAGGTGCGCTTCGGCTCCGTTCCAGCCAGGAACCAGTGATCGACGGAACGGGGGCAGGCCGGCCCGGCCCGTTCTCCCGTTTCTGGATCCACCTTGGCTTTGACAACCCCGGCAGGAGGTTGAAACCCTTGTGCAGGGGTCCCCTTCAATGCGGCGCGCATGTAGCTTCCCCAGATGCCGTGGGTGAGACGGGAGGCCCCATCGGGAAGAGCCTTCCCACGATCGAATCCTACCCAGACCGTGGTGGCCAGACGGGGGGTGTACCCGGAGAGCCAGGAGTCCCAGTCCGTGCTACCAGTTTTCCCTGCCACCGGTCGAGCCAGCATCTGTTTGACCCGGTTGGCAGTTCCTCCTGGGGCAAACACCCCCTCCAGCATCCGGGTCATGACAAAGGCTTCTGCAGGAGTGATCACCTGTTCCGGTGCGGATCGGCTTTCTGATAGGATTTTGCCCTCTGCGTCCTCCACTCGCAGGATGGAGACGGGGGAATGATGCACCCCTCCGGCTGCCAAGCTGGCGTAGACTTGAACCATGTCAAAGGGACTGACAGCACTCGTTCCCAAGGCGAGAGAGGGAACGGGTTTTAACGGACTTCCAATTCCCAGGCGCCGCCCCATGCGAACTGCTTTCTCCTCGCCGATGGCTAAGTGGGTATGGACAGCGTAAATGTTGTCCGAAGTGGCCAGGGCTTCCGCCATCGTGATCGGTCGGTTGGCATAGCGGTTGCGATAGTTGGTGGGTCGGTAATTGCCACCCTGGTAAACGAAGGTGGTCGGTTTGCTGTCAAAACGGGAGACAGGGGTGAATCCCTGTTCCAGAGCCGCCAGATAGAGAATCGGTTTGAAGGTGGATCCCGGCTGTCGTTTGCCGAAGATCCGGTTATACTGGGAACGACTATAGTCTTTGCCACCGACCAGCGCCCGGATCTGGCCGTTTCGTGGGTCGATGCTGATCAGGGAAGCTTGGAGTTCACCGCTGTTTTTCAGATATTTATGGATGGACTGCTCTGCTTCTTCCTGCATCTTCAGATCCAGGGTGGTATAAATCTTTAATCCGCCGTTTTGCAGCAGACTCTCATCTAAGCCCAACCGGTCCGCCTCCTGAATCACGTAATCCCGGAAATAAGGGGCTCGGGCGGGCTGAGAGCGGGGAGGATCGGCATAGACGAGAACTTCGTTTTTGGCGGCTTCGGCTTCCTGGGAGGTGATCCGCCCCGACTGGGCCATCCGGTCTAGGATCGATTCCTGACGCGCCTTGGCCCGATGGGGATCATTCAGGGGAGAATACCAGCGGGGCCCTCGGGGGATCCCGGCTAGCATGGCACTCTCCGCCAGGGTGAGGTCATGGGCCGATTTCCCGAAATAGATGCGGGCTGCCCGTTCAATGCCATGGGCTCCATGACCGTAATATATCTTGTTCAGATACATCTCCAGAATCTCTTTCTTGGAAAAATGGATCTCCAATTGGGTGGTCAAAACAGCCTCCCGCCATTTGCGGGACCAGGTCCGGTCATGGGTCAGATAAAGATTGCGAGCTAACTGTTGTGTGATGGTGCTCGCTCCCTGGGATACCCGGCCTTGTTTCAGATTGATCCATATCGCGCGCAGAATCCCCTGGGGGGAGAAGCCCCAATGTTCGTAAAATCGTTGGTCCTCCGCCGTCAATGTCGCCTCTTCAATCGATCGGGGGAGCTCTTTCAACTGAACCGGGTCCCGTCTCTCCCCGCGATCCAGGGTATCGATCAACTTGCCGTGGCAATCCAGAATCCGAGTGGTCAGTCCCAGTTGCGGAGGCGGCAGAGGTTTAGATTTCAAATACAGAAGGGTGACCAGCGCCAAACTGACTCCAACAACCAAGCAGAATCCAAACCAGCGCAGGAACATCCGGCTCAGGGACCACCACTTCTCCAGGGGAAGTTGCTTCCAGTCCGGTGTCTCTGGCGGCAAGGAATGATTAAGTTCATCTCCCATCGGATTCCACTCCTTGGATGGTTCCATCTTGGACAACTCGTCATGAACCGGATAAAAACCCATGAAATAGTATGAGAGAAAAGAGATTCCTCTATGCATAAGGGAGCGGGTATTTCTTTGCATGGTCTAAAAGCAAGCCACCTCCTAGCGCCTCCTCAGCTAACATTGTGTGGAAAATCACAGATGGGATGGGATGGTGGGGATTTGA
>CAUGKZ010000374.1 GCA_959600065.1 uncultured Kroppenstedtia sp.
CGAGATCGGGCCATGATCCTGATCCTACTCAACACTGGAATGCGAGTCTCCGAACTCGTCAGTCTCAATCTGAACAATATCCAATCCGATGCCACCTCCGCCCGGGTGATCGTACTGGGCAAGGGCGGCAAGGAACGAATGCTGAAACTGAACCCGGCGGCTTATACGGGACTCCGCAGGTATATGGAATTGCGGCCCGAAGTGGGGATTCCCCCTGAGCATCAACAAGCCCTCTTCCTCAATAAAAATCGCACCCGCATGAGCCGTAAAGGGGTTTCGGAAGCATTGCAAAAATACGTCCGGGAGGCTAACCTTCCGCCAAAAGCTGCCAACATCTCCCCTCATAAATTGCGCCACCCCCTGGCTACGCTCCACCTTCCCACCGGAGAGAATCTGCGGGTGGTGCAGGAGATCTTGGGTCACTCCAGCATCCAAACCACCCAGATCTACACCCATGTGATCGACTCGGAGAAGGATGATGCCCTCGATCGGTTGGGTGAATGGGTATGAATGAGGGAGATTTCGGAAAGGATGATATCCCATTGAAACGAATGCATCTCATTGTTCATGGACGGGTCCAAGGGGTCGGATTTCGCTATTACACCCAGAAAGTTGCACAGGAGCACGGTATTCTGGGCTGGGTGAAAAACCGGTCTGATGCAACCGTGGAGATCGATGCCCAAGGGCCTGCCGAAATGTTGGAACCATTTTTGAAAGCAGTCCAAAAAGGAAGTCCCGCCTCCAAAGTGAGTCGAATCCAAAGGGAACAGAGGAATCCGACTCACTTCCATACCTTTGAAATACGGTATGATTAAACCGGCGCGAGTCCCCGCCGGTTTTTCTGTTTCCTCCCCTCCGGGTGAAACCGGGGAGATTTCATGACACTTTGCCTTTGGATCTGTATAGTATCGTAGGGAAACGTTATGGTATTACTGAAGGTAGTTTATAATAGTTATTAATAGGGGAAGGTGTGGTCTTATGATAAGAAAATCATTTAATGATACGTTCCTCAAAGCCTGTCGCGGAGAATCTGTTCCTTACACCCCCGTCTGGTATATGCGCCAAGCCGGGAGATACCAACCGGAGTACCGGGAAATTCGAAAACGGTACTCCTTCTTTGAGATGAACGAAAAACCGGAAGTATGTGCCGAAGTTACTCGCCTCCCCGTGGAACAGCTGGGAGTGGATGCTGCCATCCTCTTTGCCGATATCATGACTCCCTTAAAGCCCGTCGGAGCAGATGTACAGATCAAGTCCGGAGTGGGACCGGTCATCTCCAATCCCGTGAGAAATTCTGCCGATGCGAATCAGATCCGAAGCCTGAATCCCCAACGGGATGTTCCCTTCGTGCTGGAATCCATCCATATGTTAACCTCCGAGCAATTAGATGTCCCTTTGATCGGATTTGCTGGAGCCCCTTTCACTCTCGCCAGCTACCTGATCGAAGGAGGTCCGTCCAAAAATTATCATCAAACCAAGGGATTGATGTACTCCCAGCCTGAAACTTGGGCAATCCTGATGGAGAAACTGGAAGACCTTACTGTGACTTACCTGGAAGCTCAAATATCCGCTGGCGCTCACGCAGTCCAAATCTTTGATTCCTGGGTGGGAGCCTTGAACATCGCTGATTACCACACCTATGTAGCTCCGGTGATGCATCGGATTTTTTCCCGCTTGAAAGCGACCACCGACGTTCCCTTCATCTATTTTGGGGTCGGAGCTGGGCATCTGTTGCAGGAATGGAATGAACTCCCTGTGGATGTGATCGGCCTGGACTGGCGAACATCCATCCGGCAAGCACGGCAACTAGGAATAGAAAAGACTCTCCAGGGAAATCTGGATCCCTCCCTTTTGTTGGCTCCTTGGGAGCTAATCGAAAAAAAAGCTCGGGAAATTCTGGATGAGGGCATGGAAACTCCCGGACACATATTCAATCTCGGTCACGGAACCTATCCTGAGGTCCCCGTGGAAACCTTACAACGCTTAACCCAATTCACCCATGAATATACACAGAAATGAGGTGTCGTCCATGTCGAAACCGACAATCGGACTCCTGATGATGGCCTATGGTACGCCCCATAACACAGATGAGATTGAACCATATTACACACACATACGACACGGCAGAAAACCCACCCCGGAACTCCTTGAGGATTTGAAAAATCGGTATCAAGCGATCGGCGGGATCTCCCCCTTGGCCCAAATCACCGATCAACAAGTGGCAGCTGTAGAGAAACGGCTGAACGAGATTCATGACGATGTGGAATTCCGCAGCTACCTGGGTCTAAAACATATCGATCCCTTTATTGAAGATGCAGTGCAAAAAATGAAAGAAGACGGTATCCAAGAGGCCATCAGCCTGGTACTCGCTCCCCATTACTCCACCTTCAGCATTAAGTCTTACAACAGCAGAGCGCAGGAGCAAGCGGATCAACTGAAGGGCCCTAAGATCCACACTGTGGACAGCTGGTACGATCATCCTTTATTCATCGACTACTGGGTAAAACAAATTCGAGACACTTATGCTCGCATCCCGGAAGAAAAACATGACCAAACTGTTGTGATTTTTTCCGCTCATTCCCTGCCCGAAAAAATATTGCAAGCCGGCGACCCCTACCCGCAACAGCTGGAAGAGACTGCTCGGCTAGTCGCTGAAGGAGCCGGAATTTCCAACTATGCCATCGGTTGGCAAAGCGAAGGAAACACGCCAGAACCTTGGCTAGGGCCGGATGTCCAGGATCTTACTCGG
>CAUGKZ010000375.1 GCA_959600065.1 uncultured Kroppenstedtia sp.
CGCCATCTAACACAAACCGAATGAACCTACAAAATAGAAAGGGAGAACGAATGTCGGAAGCAGTGAAGATCCGTTTGTGCATGAGTCAGTCCGATGCTCATTACGGAGGAGATCTGGTGGAGGGTGCCAGAACCCCCTCGCAGAGATCCGTCGCTTTGCGGAAAGGAAACCATGGAGCGATCTGGGGTGTGGCCGGAGTTTGAAATTTTTGATACAAGAATGCTTGGAGCCGCTCTGCGTTTGGTTCAGGAGGGCTGGGTCACCGGCCATCTCCACTTTGACTTTGTCATGGGCGTCCCCGGCGGCATGCCCGCTATCTCCTGCTCTTGATCGACCAGTTGCCTGCTGCCACCTGGACCGTGGGAGCCATCGGCAAACATCAGCTTCCAATGGCTGTTCTGGGAATTACCCAGGGGAGGACATGTCCGGGTCGGTTGGGGATATAACATTTATTACCATGAAGGCGAGTGGGCCACCCATGCCCAACTGGTGGCCCGGGTGAAGCGGCTCGCCACGGAATTGGAGTGCGATGTGGCCACACCCGAGGAAACTCGGCGCTTGCTAGGTCTGAAGGGGAAGTAGAGGGGTCATATTTTGATGAAAAATCGGGTAAAAGAGGAGGGAAGACTGAAAAAATAGCTATCGGAACAATCATAAATGTGTCAGGGTCAGGGCTATTGGTGAACCATTAAGTGGATGATGGGAACGAAACGACCCTATTCCTTACCTAAAATATGGCTAATCAACACACCTGACCTGACATGAAATAACTCAGGATTGTGGGAAATTTGGCGCCGTCATGTGAAGGGATCCCACAGTCGGGAGTGGGCGGCTGGAGCGGGGGGCGCCCCGGTTTTACCATGAGGAGTCATCCTCACCTAATGTGGAATCAGGTACCGGCAGGTGTTTTATGTTAAAATATCGGTGAACACCCTCCCGGTTCGGGATTGGCAATGGTATTGTCTTGCTTTTTTAGGCGACGCCAGCGGCTCCCGGTGTCATGGTAGGTGGTACATAACGGGAGTTCGGAGGTTCATTTTTCACAAACCCATCCAGACGAGGAGGATTTTCATATGTCATTGGTACCGATGACCGAGTTTCTCCCCCGCGCTAAAAAAGAAGGCTTTGCGGTGGGACAGTTTAATATGAACAACTTGGAGTTTGTTCAGGGAATCGCCGCTGCGGCTAAGGCAGAGAAGTCCCCTTTTATTTTCGGTGTCAGTGAAGGGGCCATGCGTTATATGGGGCTTGAATATGTGGTGGCGATGGCTGAGATCGCTGCCAAAGAGGCGGAAGTGCCCGTGGCACTCCACCTGGATCACGGGAGCAGTTTTGAAGTGGCGATGAAATGCATCCAGGCCGGTTTTTCTTCTGTTATGTTTGATGGGTCCCATCATCCCTATGAGGAAAATATCCGCCTCACCCAAGAGATCGTCAAAGCGGCCCATGCGGTGGGCGTATCCGTCGAAGGGGAGCTGGGAACCATCGGCGGAGTGGAGGACGATGTGCAGGTGGATGAAGAGAAAGCAGCCCTCGCCAACCCAAAAGAGGCGATCCGCTTTTGGGAGGAGACCCAAGTGGATGCGATGGCGATTGCCGTCGGAACCGCTCATGGGATGTACAAAGGTGAACCGAAAATCCACTTTAACATTATCGAAGAAGTGGCTCAAAATATCGATGCCCCCATCGTTCTTCACGGCGGTTCCGGAGTGCCGGATTCGGCGATTCAAGAGTCCATCCGACTGGGTGTGGGTAAGATCAATGTCAACACGGAAAGCCAGGTCGCCTGCACTCAGGTGATTCGTGACCTGCTGGTGAGCCAACCGGATATGATCGATCCGCGTAAATATCTGGGTCCAGGTCGGGAAGCGATCCAAGAGACGGTTCAAGGCAAGATGCGTCTGTTCGGCAGTTCCGGCAAGGCTTGATTTCAGGGGAGCCCATCGGCCCCCCTCTTCAATATTTACAGGAGATGATCCACTTTGAAATTTTTTATCGATACTGCCGATGTAGATGAGATTCGCGAGGCAAACCAATGGGGCATTCTTTCCGGAGTCACCACCAATCCGAGTCTGGTGGCCAAATCAGGCCGAGACTTCACTGAGGTCCTTCGGGAAATCGTAGAGAGCGTCGACGGTTCCATCAGCGCAGAAGTGATGAGTGATGATGCCGAAGGCATGTGGAAAGAGGCAGAACCGCTCACAGCCATTTCTGAAAAGATCACCATCAAAGTGCCGATGACTGGGGAAGGGTTGAAAGCTGTCCACCGCTTCTCTCAAGCGGGAATACAAACCAATGTTACTCTGGTTTTTTCCGCCAATCAGGCTTTGATGGCGGCACGGGCCGGGGCCACCTATGTGAGTCCTTTTATCGGGAGGCTGGATGATATCAGCCATGACGGAATGGAATTGATTGGACAAATCGCTCATATCTTTGATGTACATGAGATTGGGACAGAGATCATTGCAGCGAGTGTACGCCACCCCATTCATGTTACCCAGGCGGCGGAAAGTGGAGCTCATATCGCCACGCTCCCCTTCGGCGTCATGAAGAAACTGTTGCAGCATCCCTTGACCGATCAAGGGATCGAGCGGTTTAAGAGAGACTGGGAACAAGCGATCAAAGGATAAGCAGGAGCTGAGGGTCTCAATCATCAGTGTTCCGGCGGTGCGGGTGTGGCCTGTCGCCGCCGGATTTCCCTTTTCATGGAGGGGTGCGCCCAGGTCAGGCGTC
>CAUGKZ010000376.1 GCA_959600065.1 uncultured Kroppenstedtia sp.
CCGAAATCTTCCTTTGCTGTTGATCATCTTTTTCGGATACTTCGGGTTAAGAGAGTGGGGATTGAAACTACCTGTCACTTTTTCAGTCATCGTCAGCATGACTCTGTTCACCTCCGCACTGCTGGCCGAGATCGTCCGCAGTGGCCTAAATTCAGTGGACAAAGGGCTGGTGGAGGCATCCCGTTCCCAAGGTTTCACATATATGCAAACCCTTCGCCACATCGTGCTCCCCTTGGGTCTGAAACGGACAATTCCTCCCTTGGTCAGCCAATTTATCAGTTTGATCAAGGATACCTCCCTGGCGGTGGTGATCAGTTTACCCGAGATGACACACAATGCGCAGATCATATACAACAAACACTACAATGCCACGATTCCCATCTTGATCCTGGTCGCTCTTCTGTACTTCATTGTCAATTACAGTTTATCCCGGGCGAGCCGCCGTTTGGAGAAAAAACTGGTCGGTTGATTTTTTCTCCCACACCTTCACATAAACGAGATGATTGCTGCTGACTTTTCCTCGTCAGCAGCTTTTAGAATACAAGTTGTGATTGTACAGTCTAATCAGATATAATCGAAATCACAAAATAATATATTATTTGATCGATGGATTGGAGGGACTGATCGTTGAAAAAGTGGATCTCCTATCTCGTCTGGGCCGCCGTATCCGCCGCAGGGGCCGCCGCCTTCGGCATCCTCGCCCTTTCCCGCGGCGAGTCGATCAACGCCGTCTGGCTTCTGGTGGCAGCGATCTGTACTTATGCAGTCGCCTATCGTTTTTACAGTCGGTTCTTAGCTCGGAAGGTATTTGAATTGGATGACCAGCGAAAAACACCTGCAGAAGTAAATAACGACGGTAAAGATTACGTTCCCACCAACAAGTGGGTTCTGTTTGGTCACCATTTTGCCGCCATCGCCGGTGCAGGCCCCCTAGTCGGACCGATTTTAGCCGCTCAGATGGGGTATCTGCCGGGCACCCTGTGGATTATTGTCGGGGTGGTGCTGGGGGGTGCGGTACAGGACTTCATCATCCTGTTCGGTTCCATGCGCAGAAACGGCAAATCCCTCGGAGAGATCACCAGAGAAGAGATCGGCCCCGTCGGTGGCTTCGTCGCCCTCTTCGCCATTCTGGGAATCATGATCATTCTGCTGGCAGTATTGGCCTTGGTCGTGGTTCAAGCCCTTGCCTACAGTCCCTGGGGGATGTTCACACTGGCGATGACCATCCCGATCGCCCTGTTTATGGGGATCTACATGCGCTTCATCCGCCCAGGCCGGGTGCTGGAAACCTCCCTCATCGGTTTCGTATTGCTGATGCTCTCCCTGTGGGCCGGTCAGTATGTGGCAGAGCATCCCTCCCTGTCCACCCTGTTTACTTTTGAAGGGACCACCATCGCCTGGATGATGATCATTTACGGCTTCATCGCCTCTGTCATCCCAGTCTGGCTCTTGCTCGCACCCCGGGATTATCTGAGCACCTTTCTCAAAATCGGGGTCATATTCGGCCTTGCCCTGGGGATTCTGCTTGTGATGCCTGAACTGAAAATGCCCTCCATAACCCGGTTTATCGATGGAACGGGTCCGGTCTTCACCGGAAATCTGTTTCCCTTTGTCTTTATCACTATCGCTTGCGGTTCCATCTCCGGATTTCATGCCCTGGTCTCCTCAGGAACCACTCCCAAAATGATCTCCAGGGAGAGCCAAGCTCGTTTTATTGGATATGGGGGCATGCTGACAGAATCCTTCGTCGCGATCATGGCCTTGATCGCCGCCTGCGTGCTGACTCCGGGCGTTTATTTTGCCATGAACAGTCCTGCTGCCGCCATCGGTGCAGATGTTTCCGCTGCCGCCCAAACCATCTCCTCCTGGGGGTTCGTCGTCTCACCGGAACAATTGTCGGGCCTGGCCAAGGACATCGGAGAGCAGAGTATCCTCTCTCGCACCGGCGGGGCCCCAACTCTCGCCGTGGGCATGGCGCAAATTTTCTCCAACATCTTCGGCGGCAAAGCCCTGATGGCCTTCTGGTATCACTTCGCCATCCTGTTTGAAGCCGTCTTCATCTTGACCACGATTGACGCGGGTACTCGGGTGGGACGCTTCATGCTACAAGATCTCCTCGGTCAATTCTCCAAAAAATGGGGAGATACCGAATGGTATCCGGCCAATGTCATCACCAGTGCTGTTGTGGTTGCCGGGTGGGGGTATTTCCTCTATCAGGGAGTGATCGATCCCCTAGGCGGAATCAACACGTTATGGCCTTTGTTCGGGATTGCCAACCAAATGCTGGCGGTCATCGCCTTGGTCGTCGGAACCACGATTCTGATCAAAATGGGCAAGGCCATTTATGCATGGGTCACCCTGATTCCCACTACCTGGTTGACCATTGTCACCATGACCGCTGGTTGGCAGAAACTGTTCCATTCTGATCCCCAGATCGGCTTTCTCGCCGCTGCCAACAAATATCAAGCAGCGGCGGCTAGCGGCGAGGTGCTTCACCCTGCCCAATCCTTGGAAGAGATGAGTCGGATCGTATTTAACAACCAGCTCGATGCGGCCCTTACCGGTATCTTCATGGTGATGGTGATCGTGATCATCCTAGATGCCGGCCGGATCTGGTACAAAAAGCTGGTGAAGCGAGAGTCCCTTCCGCTGTCCGAATCCCCCTACATCCCCTGGGAAGGAGGGAGTATCAAAGGATGAGCCACAGGATTCTGCAAACC
>CAUGKZ010000377.1 GCA_959600065.1 uncultured Kroppenstedtia sp.
AATTGGACAGGTTTGGAGTCATATCATGGTAAGACAAGGAGGGTTGGGGAAGGGAGTGGATGGGATGAAAGTGGAGATGAATCTATCCGTTGAGGAGTGGCGTGCAGCTCTTTCCTGTATTGAACGGCGGTATCAAGAATTGAAAAGGAAATTGGCCGAAGGGGAGCGGAAAGGCTGGAGCACCCGCTATTATCAACAGGAGTCGCTTTTGTTGGGGCGGGTGTTGGAGGAACTGAAGAATCAGGAGTGACACTTGTTCCAAAAGTGGAAACGGGGCTGTCTCCGAAGGGAGACAGCCCCGTTTCATGTCAGGCGGATGACAGGAGTTGAACCTGTTCCACCGGCAATGCCGGCATTCTGCCGTTAAACTACATCCACCCAGTGGTCCGCACCATGCTTGCCGACGTGGGGGAGTCAGATCAGATGGCGCAGAACGAAAACAATTCCGAACCAGCAGGGAATGCTGAGAAGAAAGGCGTTGAACAGACCGACGGCTGTGTGGCTCATGGTATATGCCCCCCGTTTGTTTTGGTAAATTCATTATACTCTCTCCACAAGTGAAATAGTGATTATGAGGGGATTTGTAATGGACGTTTAATCTTTTGTAACACAAGCTTTGAAAGGGGAGAAATCCTTGTCAAGTCCAGTTTTTTGCGGCGGAGGAAGCGAGATTCTTGCTTGATTCAGGAACAAACTGTTACAGGAACATGTCAGCGGGGAACCCTTTTGGCTCAGCCGATCCCGCCGCACTCATCGATCATCGGTTATAATGGACAGGATGGGATCGGTACGGAGGGATGGGAATGATGGATGATCTGTTGAGACAAGCGGAAGCTCGGTTTCGGGAAGTCACACCCTGGAGGGTTCTGTATGAACCGAAGGGGGAGGGCTCCCTTTCTTATGCCATGGAAGAGGCGATTGGAGCCAGTGTGGCTCAAGAGGAGGTGCCGGCGACAGTTCGGATCTGGCAGGGGCCCCGGGCGTTGGTGGTGGCCAAAAAGGATTTGCGGACATTGCAGGCCGTAAAAGCGGCCCAGATGATGAAAGAGGTGGACTGGCCGGTCTATGTCCGGCAGAGCGGAGGTACCGCCGTTCCACATGGCCCTGGTACGTTGAACCTGTCCCTCTTTTTGCCCCGGCCGAAGGAGATGAAGTGGAATATCGACGATATCTATCGGTTGTTAGGGGCGCCTCTGATCCGGATGTTGGAAAGTAGATTCGGTCTGGAACCGTACTTCGGGGAAGTGCCGGGTTCATTTTGTGACGGCCGTTACAATGTAGTGGTACAGGGAAAAAAGATCGTCGGCACCTCCCAGATCTGGAAGGGCGGTCCGGCAGGGCTGAGATCCCAGCGGCCAGGTTATATTCTAGCTCATGCCACTCTTCTCACTCGGATCGACCGGGAGCAGGCGGTGTCCGCCCTGAATGCTTTTTATGAGATGGCAGAGGGAACCCGCCCGGTGTATCTGGATACCGTGGCCACCCTCGCCTCTTTGGTCTCCTCCTCCCCGAATGAGACCGAATCAGCGGCAGCGGAGGGACTGTTGGAAGTGATCGGGGATTGGACCGGAGTGAGAAAACAAGAGCTGCCCACAGAGAAAGAGCAGACAGCGGCCAGGACGTACCTGGAGCGGTCTTTGCCGGCATTCTACGGAGATCGGTCTTAAATGAGCAGGGGGACAAGATCCGGCATTCGTTGTATAATCGAGAGTAACTTTGATAGAGGGGTGTGCCCTGTGAAATGGTGGAAGATGAGAGAACCGGTGAATACCTGGACGCACTTTGTCACGTTTCTGGCTGGGATTGTCGGACTGGTGTTCCTGATTCTTCTCAGTCGTGAACAGCTTTCCGCTCTGGTTACCATGACGATTTATGGGGTCAGTGTCATCCTTCTCTATGGGGCCAGTTCCCTATATCATTGGGTGCGAACCACCCCGGAAAAAGAGATGATCCTGAAAAAACTGGATCATATTGCGATCTATCTGCTGATCGCCGGTTCCTACACACCGGTTTTTTATTACGGATTAGAAGGAGCCTGGAAGTGGGTGATGCTGACAGCGGTTTGGGTACTCGCCTTGACCGGGATGATCCTGAAGATCTGGTTTATCCACGCTCCACGTTATGTATCCACCGCCTTCTACGTCACCCTGGGCTGGATCGCGCTCATTCCCCTGGTCCAATTGGTCCATCACCTGCCTGTAGGAGCGCTGGTGTTGATGGTGGCAGGGGGTGTCGCCTATACTCTAGGGGCGGTGATTTACGCGACGAAATGGTGCGATTTTTTCCCCAATCGGTTTGGTTTTCACGAAGTGTTTCATCTGTTCATCATGGCCGGAACCGGCCTTCACTTTGCGATGATGGTGGCTTATATACTTCCCATGGGAGTCCAATGATCGAAACTTATGCCAAAACCCGGCCTGTTCTGCTCAGGCCGGGTTTTCACAATCCTAGGTCGGTGGCGGTCAACAGGGTGAACAACGCTACTCCCAGTCACAGGAGAAGGGGGTGGGCCAGACCAGAACTGCCTGCTAAAACGTCAGTCCTTCGATGGGAGAGAAAGCTCTGCCTTCAGGACTGTTGATGAACCATAAAGTGGGTGGCGAAAACAAAATTGACCCTTTCGCTCTTCCCATTGCCCCCAAAAATATGGCTTGAGGGGACGGGGAGGGTGGGACGGCTACGATCTCTTGCAAAGAACGCATAG
>CAUGKZ010000378.1 GCA_959600065.1 uncultured Kroppenstedtia sp.
AATCCCATCTGCCGTGCTGCCATTCCCAAGTGCACTTCCAGCACTTGCCCGATATTCATCCGGGAAGGAACCCCCAAGGGATTGAGCACCACTTCCACCGGGGTTCCGTCAGGCAGGAAGGGCATATCCTCCTCAGGCAACACCCGAGCGATTACCCCCTTGTTTCCGTGACGGCCAGCCATCTTGTCCCCTTCGGAAATCTTCCGTTTCTGAGCGATATAGACGCGGACCATTTGGTTGACACCTGGAGGAAGTTCGTCCCCGTTTTCCCGTTCAAACACTTTGACGTCGACGACAATGCCGTCTGTTCCGTGAGGGACCCGCAGAGAGGTGTCACGCACCTCCCGCGCCTTCTCCCCAAAGATAGCATGGAGGAGGCGCTCCTCCGCCGTCAGTTCGGTGACCCCTTTGGGCGTCACTTTCCCCACCAGGATATCACCGGCCTTGATTTCGGCACCAATGCGAATAATCCCGCGTTCATCCAGATTTTTCAGGGCATCTTCCCCCACGTTGGGAATATCCCGGGTGATCTCCTCCGGTCCCAGCTTGGTGTCCCTGGCCTCGGATTCGTATTCCTCGATGTGAACCGAGGTATAGACATCTTCTTTGACCAGACGCTCGGACAGAAGGATGGCATCCTCGTAGTTGTACCCTTCCCAGGTCATAAATGCCACCAGGACGTTCCGTCCCAGAGCCATTTCCCCATTGTCGGTGGAAGGACCGTCAGCCAAGGTATCCCCTTTTGCCACTCGTTCACCGGCACGGACGAGCGCCCGTTGGTTAATGCTGGTCCCTTGGTTGGAACGGATAAACTTGCGCAGTTTATATTTATCCAGATCCCCGCGCACCACCTGACCGTCCACTTCTTCCTCATGGCGCACCCAGATCTCATCAGCGGAGACCCGTTCTACCACACCAGGACGTTTAGCCAGGATCATGACACCGGAATCCCGGGCCGCCTTGTATTCCATCCCCGTGCCAATGTACGGAGCTTCTGGTTTGAGAAGAGGAACCGCTTGCCGCTGCATGTTGGATCCCATGAGCGCCCGGTTGGAGTCATCGTTCTCCAAAAAGGGGATACAGGCCGTGGCTACGGATACCACCTGTTTCGGGGAGACATCCATATAGTCGATCCGCTCCGGAGGAAGGGGGAGAACCTCTTCCTTGTACCGTGCCACTACCTGTTCGCTGGCGAAGCGCCCTTCCTCATCCAATTCGGCATTGGCCTGAGCCACATAGTAGTTGTCCTCTTCATCCGCGGTTAAATAAGAGATCTCTTCTGTTACCTTGTGAGTCTCAGGGTCCACTTTCCGATAGGGCGTCTCAATAAAACCGTACTCATTGATCCGGGCAAAGGAGGACAGGGAGTTGATCAATCCGATATTGGGACCTTCCGGCGTCTCGATGGGACACATGCGGCCATAGTGAGAGTGGTGAACGTCCCGGACTTCCATACCGGCCCGCTCCCGGGTCAGTCCCCCAGGTCCGAGGGCGGACAGACGCCGCTTGTGGGTCAATTCCGCCAAAGGATTAACCTGATCCATAAATTGAGACAACTGACTGCTCCCGAAAAACTCCTTGATCGAGGCAATTACCGGTCGGATGTTGATCAACGCTTGAGGGGTAATCGCATTGGCATCCTGAATCGACATCCGCTCCCGAACCACCCGCTCCATCCGGGAGAGGCCGATACGAAACTGGTTTTGCAACAGTTCGCCTACAGAACGGAGGCGTCGATTCCCCAGATGGTCGATGTCATCGGTGCTCCCCACCCCGTGGAGAAGATTGATGAAATAGTTAATGGAGGCGATGATATCCTCTGGCGTGATATTCTTTACACCCTTGTCAATCTGACCGTTGGAGATCACCTCAACCACTTTTCCATCCTCAATGGGAGAGAAAACCTTTAGAGATTGCAGACGGATCAAACCGTCCTCCGGCACCCCGCCACGAACGGAAGTTTCCGTCCATCCGAGTCCCCCCTCTTTTTCCATATGGGGGAGCATGCGCTCCAGCAACCGACGGTCCACCACCTCACCCGCTTCAGCGATAATCTCTCCCGTCTCGGGATCGACCACGGCTTCAGCTAGGCGTTGGTTTAACAGCCGATTCTTGATGTGGAGTTTCTTATTAATCTTGTATCGACCTACATTAGCCAGGTCGTACCGCTTCGGATCAAAGAAACGAGAAAACAACAAGCTTCGGGCATTATCCGCCGTGGGCGGCTCACCCGGGCGCAGTCGCTCGTAGATTTCTATCAAAGCTTTCTCAGTGTTACCTGTGTTGTCCTTGTCCAGCGTGTTTCGGACGTATTCGTCATCACCCAGAAGATCCAGGATTTCGGCATCGCTAGAATAACCGAGCGCACGCAAAAGGACCGTCACCGGAATTTTCCGCGTACGATCGATTCGTACATAGATAATGTCCTTGGCGTCGGTTTCAAACTCTAGCCACGCCCCGCGGTTGGGAATGACGGTGGCGGTAAATGTGGGTTTCCCGTTTTTGTCGACTTTGCTATTATAGTAGACACTGGGCGACCGGACCAACTGGCTGACGATGACTCGTTCTGCACCGTTGATAATAAAGGTGCCCGTGTCCGTCATCAACGGGAAATCCCCCATAAAGACTTCCTGCTCTTTCACTTCGCCAGTCTCTTTGTTAATCAGGCGAACCTTCACCCGCAAAGGGGCGGCATAGGTGG
>CAUGKZ010000379.1 GCA_959600065.1 uncultured Kroppenstedtia sp.
CCAGTTTTCACTTCCTTGCCGGATGGCAACGGTCGCGTGGGTGAACACGATCTCCATACCCGAAATATGGATAATCAACACGCCTAGACTTAGTTATAAATGGGGTTATTGATTGGATGTGGTGATGGATCGAAAGAGGTAAACGCGGTTGTTTCCGAAGAAATGGGATTTGTCTTTGAAAAGACGATGGAGAAAATCCCTGAAACGACCTGTGCAAATTCACCAAAAATCCGTGCACCCGTGGCACGGATTATGGTGTGGCTCATTCCCTGGGAAATTGCTTCTTCCAGGCGTCAAAACCGCCCTTCAGGTTGATCACATTTTTTCTTCCTTGGGCTTGAAGAAGACTGCAGGCGATGGCAGAGCGACCGCCAGATTTGCAGTGGATGAGGACCGGTTTGTCCTGGGGAACATTCTTTGCTTGTTCTTTCAAATGGCCTAGCATTAGATGACGGGCACCTGGGATATGGCCTTGGTCCCACTCGTTTTTCATCCGAACATCGATTACATCCCATTTCCCGCCGGTCACCTTATTCGCGGCATGGGCGGGGGAGACGTTCTCATATCGTTCCAGCTCCCCGGGTTTTGTATTACGGAACAGGTCGGTGCTGAAAAAACCTCTCATTGTATCGATTCCGATGGATAGAAGGTCTTTGCGGATCTTCTCCACCCGATCCGAATCCACGATCAGGTAAAGGGGGTGCTCATAGTCTACCAACCACCCGGCCCAGTTGGTAAAGGATTTTCCGTAAGGGATGTTGAGGGTTCCAGGCAGATGACCGGAGGCGAATTGAACAGCGGGCCGGGTGTCGATCACGGTGGCTCCCTGCTTCAATACTTCCTCCACAGCTTCCGGGGAGGATTCCTGCTTTTTCGGGGAAGCAAGATGGGCGATCAGTTCCGGACCATTGTAGTTTACATGCTTCATCACTGCAAAATAAGTGGGTGGCTCCGGTTGACCTTGCAACAACTCCTGTTTAAACCTCTGGGGATCGTCTTGTTTTAAAGCCCAATTGTAGCGTTTTTCATATCCGACAGTGGAGGAGGGAACCGCCCCCAAAGCTTTTCCGCAGGCACTGCCCGCCCCATGGGCGGGCCAGACCTGCAGAAAGTCAGGCAATTCCTTGAATCTTTTCAGCGAATGGAATAACTGATCAGCGCCGATGGTGGCGGAACCGGAGACTCCGACGGCCTTCTCCAAAAGGTCTGGTCGTCCCACATCACCGACGAAAACAAAATCACCAGTAAAAATACCCATCGGCTCATCGGCTCCACCATCAGTCAACAGATAGGAGATATGTTCCGGGGTGTGTCCCGGTGTATGAAGAACATCCAGACGAAGGTTTCCGATTTGGAAGCTGTCTCCGTCTTTTAAGAGCTGATGATCTAGATTCCAGGTGTAGGGGTAGCCGGTTCCACCCTGTGTTTCCCCAGAGAGATAGAGTTTGGCCCCGGACTGTGCTGCCAACTCCCTGGTTCCGGAAACATAGTCGGCGTGAATGTGGGTTTCAGCGGCGGCCACGATGTTCATCCCCTCTTTGTGGGCAGTCTGGAGGTAAGGTTCCACATCCCGTCCGGGGTCAATCACAAGGGCTTCCCCTGTGGCCGGGCAACCCACCTGATAGGATGTATGGGCCAGCTTGTCATTGTGAAAATAACGAAGGTACATTCCCATCCCTCATTTCTTCGGATTGATCACATCTTCATCTTTATGGATCGGGAGATATTCTATGCTTTGGCTTTGAGTTTGGATGAAATGGACAGGCCTGAGATTTGATCCCTGGAGAATTGACAAATAATTTTCAGAATGTGGGCCGTATTCCCACCTGTTTTCATGCATCATAGGAGTTGGAAGGAGGGGTTGATGATGAAGGCGATCGGTTGGAAAGGATTTTTGCTGGTGTCAGCCATGGCGGTGTGGGTTGCGGGCTGTTCAGATCCAGGCCAGTCTACATCGAAAGACAAAGCCTCTGATGAACCGGTTCAAGTGGATGCAACCCAAGCGAAGGAAACCTATCAAAGCAACTGCATGAGTTGTCATGGAGACGATTTGCAAGGAGCCCAGGGTCCGGAACTGAAAAAAGTGGGCGACAAATTTTCTTCCAAGGAGATTGAAAGCATCATCCAACGCGGACGGGGAAGTATGCCAGCCCAAGTCTCATTAAACCCAGAAGAACGTAAAAATTTGGCCGCTTGGCTGGCGGAAAAAAAGTAACGGATTCTCGGAAAACGCTTTCCTTATGTGGAGAGCGTTTTTCTTTTTCGAACATCCCAGCGCAAAATGATTCCCAGGCTTTGCTTACTGAGATCACAAAGGACCGGCTTCCATTTGAGAAAGCCGGTTTTGGTGATCATCTGGGACCGAAGTGTGTGGGAGCATGAGGATACATATAGCGCCTCGACGAACTTTCGTGATGATGATGGCAATGCTCCATCATCCGTTTTAACTCTTTATACGCTTTTTTAGAGTGGCGGTAAGCTTTCTGCAATTCGTGGCAATGGTGGTGGGAATGCTTGTGGGAATGTTTTTTATGGTGTCTATGCTTTTCGCTCAACACAATCCACCTCCCCTCGGTTTGGCACCCTTGTACTGACAGGGTATGTTGTCTATCCACAGGTGTTACAGGGGCGAGTGTCCCAAATGTGGACCCAAGATCAAACTAAAAAAGACCGATCCTTTCTGAATCGGTCTTTCGTGATA
>CAUGKZ010000380.1 GCA_959600065.1 uncultured Kroppenstedtia sp.
TTTCTTAATCTCCGCCAGGGTGTGATCCTTCACCTGACCGCTTCCGTTGGTGGTTCGATCCACCGTCTCATCATGCATGCAGATCAATTCACCGTCCTGGGTCATCTGCAGATCGATCTCAATATAGTCCCCTTTCAACCGCTCTCCCAACTGATAGGAGGGAAGAGTATGTTCCGGTGCATAGGCGGAAGCCCCACGATGGGCTATATTGAGCACCTTTTTCTGCTTGGCGTCTACCACTGAACCGCTTGTCAGGCCAGTCATCAACAACCCCACCGCAGTCACTCCCGACAACCAAACCTTCCAATCCAATTTCATCGAACCCACCCTTTCCAAAGAATCTCCCATGGACATCCTATCCATTGAGTATTAAGAATGGGTTGACAAAGGATGAAAAAAGGATTGATAGAGTCAGGAAGAAGATAGATCTTCTTTACTCTTTTCCTTCGATCGCAGTCTACTTTTTCCTTCTTTTTTATTTTGGAAGAAAACATTGAATAATGGTTAATATTTTGCTATTCTACAACCAGATTGGGAGTAAGTGGGAGGATCGGATATGAAGAAAGTGATGGTCATCTCTTTCGCAACGATCGCCTTTTTGTTCATCAGCGTGATTGTTTTTTTTCAGCACTTTTTCATCTACGAAGTAGATGGCAACAGTATGCATCCCACCCTCAAAAATCGTGAATCCGTCCTCAGTCGGGAGTTCGCACTGAAAGATATTGAGGGGGGAGACATTGTCGGTTTTACTCATCCCGACTTTGCGGAGAATGAGTTTTTAAAACGAGTGGTGGGCTTGCCAGGAGATACGGTGGAAATCAAAAACGAACAGGTCCTCATTAACGGGAAGAAAGCTCCATATCCCATCCAGGCCCAAGGGGCTCCCGATTTTGGGCCGGTCCATGTGAAAAAGGGTCATCTGTTCCTGTTGGGTGACCGACTCTCCCTCAGTGAGGACAGTCGGGATTTTGGAGTGATTTCATACGAGGAGATCCGAGGGGTATTGGTATTTAAGTGATAAACGGAGGCGAAGAAGGTGGATAGATCCCAACCGTGGATTTCGATCTGGCTGCACACCCGAAAGACCATTCGGGAATCCTTGCGGGAGACATCCCGCTTGACGAAAATCATTTTGATCGTATTATTCGGAATGGTCTTGGGTTATGATATCGCTTCATTACAGGATTTAGGAGATAAATATTCTTTGGGATGGATTTTGTGGGGATCGCCCTTGACCGGTATTTTCAACGCTTGGATCTACTGGCTGGTGATCAGCTGGCTGGCCTTTTGGATCGGTCGTCGCCTTTTCCAAGGAGAAGGGGATTGGGAGGAAACACGGACCGCCGTGGCCTGGGCCTCGGTTCCCTTCATCGCCAAATGGATCCTCTGGATCCCGCAGTGGTTTCTGTTTGGGGCGGACAATTTTACAAGGTCCACACCGCTACTGGACACCTCGGTGGGATGGTCCGTTGGGTTTTGGCTGTTTGGATTACTGGATCTGATCTTGACCCTCTGGTATTTTGTCGTGCTGTCCAAGAGCATCGGTGAGGTGCATGGGATCTCCTCCGTACAGGGCTTGGGGATTGTCTTGCTCAGCTATCTAGCAGTGATTTTGGTGCTGGCGTTGATCAGCATAATCACCTTCAGCCTTCTGGTGAGGTAGGAAAACGGAAGGAGAAACGGGCCTATGCAGAAAGGATGGAGATCCCTGATCCGGGGGAGAAAAGGTGCCCAGACCGTGGAATACGTCATCATCCTGGTGGCGGGTGCACTGTTGGCGGGGATCTTATACAATTTCCTGTCAGGCGGTGATTTAAAGAATACGCTGGAAACGAAGATCGAACAGATCATTGCAGGGAATGTAGGCAATGGCAAAGCCCCTAGGAATGAAAAACAACCAGAGCCCAAGCCACCACCTAAACCCCAGCCGGAGCCAAAGAAAGAAGAGAAAGACAAACCATGGTGGAAGAAATTCACGGACAATCGGTATGTGAAAGAAGGAACTGATTTTGTATTGGACAGCGTCCCCGTGGTCAGCAATATTAAGTCGGGCTACGAAGCCGCCAGTGGAAAAGATATCTTTGGAAATAAACTGAGCAAAACGGATCGCGCCATCGCAGCCACAGGGGTGCTTATTCCCGGAGCCAAGCATATCAAACGGGGAGTCAAAGTGGCCGACAAGGGCCTGGACGCGATCAAAGGGTCTAAGAAAAACCGAAGGGTGAATCGAGAAGGCTGTACATGTCCGAAAAATGAAGGTAGATCGAATAAAAATAAAGAAGAGACAGAAACTCCAACTTCTGCATCAGTTAAATGGAAAGGATTCAGGAAAGGATCACTGAAAAGTCACTACGAAAAACACGGAAAGGAGTTTGGTGATATTTCACAAGCGGATTATTTAGACAAGGCGAAGGAATTTGCAACAGAATCAGGATCAGCTTTTAAGGAATCCAATGTAGGGAATTTTGTGATAAAATACGATCCAGATACTCGACGGGTTTTGGTTGGACATGCAAAATCCCGTGAAATCAGGACTTTTTATAAGGCTGATAATCGGGATGAGGATCCTTTCGAGGCAGCGATTAAATTAGCCAAAGATCTTAGCGGGAATTGAACTTTGAGGTGGGATAGATTTTGAAGAGAGAGCAAGCCATATCCATTATTGTGCAACAAGAGCTGGGGGAGATGTCCAA
>CAUGKZ010000381.1 GCA_959600065.1 uncultured Kroppenstedtia sp.
GGGGTGGGCGTAATTGAGATGCTGCGTAGGTGTAAGAGCAATGATATTTTCTAGGTAGAAACTGATTTCCGGATAAAGCGATTTTGGGAAAATATGGTGCATGTGCGTTGCATGATCCTGAAGATGAGCGGGTTCCGGATGCTCAGTCTGCCCATTGCGGTTCTGGTCGTTGAAGATCCGGAGAAAACGAGTTGCCTTGTTGGACTGATAGCGGTAATAGGCTTCGTTGATGACAACCGGATGCGTTGCAGCATATTCCTGGCGGGTAACACCTTTGGGCTTGTCCGCGTAGATATCCCGGAAGTTGGGACGGTTATACATCAGCATATCATAGGTGATGATCTGCTTGGAAAGATGGCCGCCTACGGTGCCGTAAGTATTGTGAGCATACGAAAGAGGATTGAGGACCTTGGTAAAGATCCGGCCACATTCGAGAGGTTTGTTGATTTTGGTATATTGGATCGTGAAAGCAAAGAATGCATTCCGGACGGCATCAAAAGACTCCTTGGAAGGCGATTGAAAGAAAGCGTTGAAAACCGGAGAAAGGCCGCTGTCGTGAAGAACTTTTTCAATATAGATCGTCAGGAACGTCAGGGCATTCCGTTCCCGCAGTGCAATGTACTCCAGAATGTCCATTCGGTTGACTTGATATACATTCCGGTTGCCCTGCTTACGTTTTAAAAGAATTTTTGCGTTGGCAAGCATTTCCATAGGTTGCTGGAAAAATTTGTCGTATTCATGTTTTGCGTTACTATTATCGACGCGAGGTTTTTTGAAAACAGCTTCTACGGTCTGGCTTGCATATTCGGAGTACCAGATATCAGAAGAACTGAAACTACAGCCGGGGTGGTTGGCAACATAATCATAGATGAAGTCAGAAATGATAGTTACAACATCTGCTGTGCATTTCTGATCGATCCAACGGCCATTTCCGCTTTTTCGGATGTCATAATCGGACTGCTCGAAGAAATCATGAATCGCCTGCTGAGTTAACATGATACATCCCTCACTTTACACGATCATAAAAAGGAAAGTTGAACGGAGGTGTCAAATTTTTCGGGCGCGGGTTTTGCCTCGTCCCGCAAAAGACCATAGAAGAAAACGGAGCAGGAATCCACATTCAAAGAGCGTGTCTGAAAATTCCGTGCGATCTGGTAAAAAGTGCGGTACTCTTCCGAGGAAAAGTACGCGAGCTGCTTTTCCGTGGGGACAATGCCGCCTTTGGGGATCAGGATGGCAAGGGAGCCGTTCACCACACAGTGGGGAGGCTTTTTCATCATGCGCGGTTTGTAGGTCATGTTCGGGGTAAGATAAACATTGGGCGCATCGAGATACTGGAAGACGGAAAGGGGCTTAGCCGCAGCGTAAGAAATGTAGGAATCGTATCCGGGAATGTCCAGAATCTCTTTTCCGTCATCGCTCAGGTTGCGGGATTTCAGCACCCGAAGTTCACCGGAAGAAGAAAGGAGCTTATTGGTGAGCTGGCGGTCCCGGAACACTTCAAAAACATCAAAATCCAGCTTTCGGCAAACAGAGTCAAACAGTTGGTTCCGGTAAATGATCCAGTAGGGAAGCTCCGGGTCAAAAATGTACGCCTGTGGCTGGGTGAGATGGAGCCGGTGCGTGAGCGAAAAAACTTTGGTGTTGGCCGGGGCCGCTAGATTGTTGATGAAAATGGCAATGGTCTCCACCAGAATGCCCGGGAAGCCCTTTTCGCCAAAGTCCAGAATGGCATCCACCGATTTTTGCGCCAGCTCTGCACGGGTGGTGGAAAACTCCGGCGTGTTGAGGAGGAACTTGGGGAAAACCAGCGCAACGTATTTGGCAAGGCGGAGCGATTTTTCCAGAAAAAACGAGCAGATGTTGCTGGTGTTCTTGTTTTTTGCTTCCAGACGATAGAGCGGGAGGCGGGGATCACTGGCTTTTAATTTAAAAAAGGGAGGGTTCCCGATCACATAGTCGTACCGGTCCGGGAAATCATGCAGGAGAAAGTCATCGTTGATGTACCGGATGGTGCAAGTGTCGGGAACGTGATACTTTTGTAAGAGGATTTTCGCCAGCTCCAGGCTGGCTGAGTCGATATCCACGAGATCCAGCTGGAGGTTCTTCCCCTCAAATTTTTTGAGGATGAACGGGATAAAATTTCCAACTCCGACGGAAGGCTCCAGGATCCGGACGGTTTCCTGCTCGGAGACGGGGAGGGTCTTCATCATTTCGGTAATGAGGGTCTTGCTGGTAAAAAAAGCGGCGGTCTCCGTCCGGTTGGTGTTGGAAAGCTCTGCGATTCGGCTCAGGGTAGAGAAAGCCAAGTCCAGAGGATTTTCCGTGAGGAATTCTTTCAGGGCCTCAGCATCGGACAGGTGATTCGCCGCGATGATCTTGTTGATCTCAAGGGTCGGGAGCGGCGGGTGTGCCAGGGCATCCGCGATCTTTTCTGCAATGGAGTGGAAAATGGCAGTGGGAACGGCCTCGCCTAAGGACTGGCGAATCTTGGTCTCCTCTTTCTTTAAAAAAGCACGCTTTTCTTTTTCAGGTAATTTATTCAGTGTATCAAGGTCGGAATCCACCCATCGAAAGGAATCCGGGACCGTCATCATCCGCATGATCTCGCGGATGCTGAACACGCGGTCATCGCTGGGGTGGATGGTGTTTTGGCTGGCCAGCAGGTCGTTCCGGGTGTGGATGCAGGG
>CAUGKZ010000382.1 GCA_959600065.1 uncultured Kroppenstedtia sp.
GGCCATCGATCCCAATCGAAGCCAACATCCCGTTGACTAGACCGAATTGAGGATTTAACAACCACATCCACAAGACTGCCAACGCCACCTGGGGGACCAATGTTGGTAAAAAATAGATGGTCCGGTAGATCGCCATTCCTTTCACTTTCAGGTTCAAAAAGAGTGCCAAGCTGACTCCAAACAGAATACTGAGCGGTACAAAAAAGATCGTAAAATAGACCGTATTGTACACAGATGCTAGAAAGACTTTGTCATGCATCAACTCGCGATAGTTATCTAACCCGACAAACTGCCCTGGCTGCAAAATACTGTACGTCGTAAAGCTGTAGTAAATCGATGAAACGAGTGGGAAGGCGAAAAAAACGAGTAGACCGATGATCCAAGGGGCAGCAAACATCCAACCCCAGAAACGCTCCCGCCTGTTCGATGATGCCCTCATCTTCTTCCGCTTCAAAGGAGGAACCTGCATCGTCGTCTGTTGCTCTGTGTTTGCCATATTGCGACCTCCTCTTCTCCAGAATCAGGGGAAAGAGGATTCTCCTTCCCCTATGATCATCTATTTGTTGAGTGCATCGTTGACTTTATTTGATACCGCTTTCAAAAGTTTTTCTGGAGAATTCTTTTCACGGATGGCCAGGTCTCGAGCTTTGGTCAGCTCATTCCACAACAGAGATCCTTCTGAGATGACCGGTCGATGATGGGCTTGGAGCAAGCTGTCCACAAATTCCTTTTTAATCGGATCGTCTTTGTACAGTTCCTCATTGATCGATTGAATGGAGGCAAAGTTTCCGGTCATCTTACTGTAGATTTCCTGTCCCTCGGGTCCGGCGGCAAACTTCATAAACTCCCATGCTTCCTTCTCATGTTTGGAACCTTTGGGAATGACAAAGCTAAATCCGCCCGCCCATGTGGTAAAATTGTCCCCGGTCGGTGTGGGGATCGGCGCTACACCGTAATTCAGATCCGGCTTATATTTTTGAATTCCGCCGATTTGCGTTGGTACATTCACCATCATACTAAGTTGTCCCGTGAGGAAGGGGCTCTCTGCCGCTGAACCTGCCGAATCTGTAAAAGCGGTTACATCCTCGATGCCATATTTCTTGGCGTAATCCGCCATCCACTGCAAAGATTCCACAACCTTGGGATCATGGGCGATCACCTTTCCGCTCTTTTCGTCGTAAAAGTCACCGCCAAAGGCCCATCCCCAGGTATAGAGCCAACCCTGGCCATACCAAGGAACAAAGCCGATTTGTTCAAAGCGATTCCCTTTCTTCACCGTCAATTTCTTAGCTGCCTTTTCCAGTTCGGCGATGGATTTCGGTGGTTTTTCCGGATCTAAACCCGCTTCCTTAAAATGATCTTTGTTGTAAAACAAAAGTCGCGAATCAGAATCCATCGGCAAACCGTACAATTTGCCCTTGTATGTGGCTTCGGCGATGGCATAGTCATAGTAGGACTCGTTATCGATGCCTGCTTTTTTCGCCTGCTCAGTGATCTCTGTCAGTGACCCTTGTTCTGCCCATGAGCCGATTTCAAAACGATCAAAGTAGGCCACATCTGGTGGATGCCCCCCCGCAATCGCCGCCAACAGCTTCTCATTCTGTCCTTCCCCCTGTTGCGCAATATAGACGGGTTTTACTTTTGTTTCTGGATTTTTTTCGTTGAACTTCTTTACGATCTCTTCCAGTGCCTCCTTCTCTACATCTGTCGTCCCATGCCAAAAGGTGATTGTCCCCTCATCACTCGATCCACCATCTCCAAACAAGGAACAACCCGCTGCCAGTGTGGACAACGCCGTCACCATCACCAGCGACAACCAACCTTTTTTCTTCAGGCCACCCATGACAGAACCCTCCCCCTCTTACGTATTTTTAGATAATTACAGTTCTGGGTTTTGGACATACTCATCCCACAATTGGTCCAAAGTTTTGCCCGTGAAATGAGCAAAGTCATCCGGACTGTAGGTCCCTGCTTGCAAACGGCGATGCAAATCATCCACAATGGTATCCCGCTGGTGCTTCTCCAGCCACAACAGAAAGCGGGCGGCAACGCGATAGCTGTCGGTATAATGCTGCCCTTCACTCACTTCCGGCAGAGACCAGCTCTCGTCATTGGGTCCGAAGAGATACCGGGAGTAGTCAGCAATCCCTTCGGTTAACCACACGGTCTCCTCGTCATAACGAGGATATCCTTGGGCGACATGGGTTAACTCATGGGTCAATAAAGCGATATCCTGGGGATTGGACCGGATCCATTCCGCATTCACTGTAATCACATTTCCATTCGCATAGGCGACACCGTCAAAATTTTCAATTCTCAAAATGACAGAGGTCTCTATTTTGCCTTCAGCTGAGAAGCGCTCCACAATACGAGGATACACCTCGAAATACGTGTCCACAAATTGCTGAATCGTCTCGTTTAAATTGGGATCGCCTACTCTGTCCTCCACAGTCAGAACGAATTCATACTGCTGATACACATTTTCTCTCACAGAGGAAACCTCATCCGCCTTTGCTGTGACGAGCTGTGGCGCGGCTTGAACCGGTTGCACTGCCAGCAAACTGCACAACGTTGTCGTACAGACTACACCGAAGGCGACTTTTTTCATTTGCAAAACCTCCTGTTTTTACTACAAGCGTTGTGTTTAGTACTTTTCGAGTCGGATGGGGCTTCAC
>CAUGKZ010000383.1 GCA_959600065.1 uncultured Kroppenstedtia sp.
CCCAGGAAGAAGCGGCCCGCCAGGAGCAGGAGCGTTTGGAACGAGAGCGCCGAGAGCGGGAAGAGGCGGAACGCCGAGCCCAGGAAGAAGCGGCCCGCCAGGAGCAGGAGCGTTTGGAACGAGAGCGCCGAGAACGGGAAGAGGCAGAACGTCGAGCCCAGGAAGAAGCGGCCCGTCAGGAGCAGGAGCGCTTGGAGCAAGAGCGCCGTGCAAAGGCAGAGACTGAAGGCCGGGCTACTCGCTCAGAGCAGGAGCAGGGGTCCGAGGGGCATGAGAAGCAATTAGAAAGAGCCCGAGCGGAAAGGTTGCACCATGACCGGCTCGCTGCTCAATTTGAAGAATATGTTCGTCAGGTGTTCAATCGGCAATCCTCGGGAAATGACTAAGGCAGAGGGACCATTATGCCGGAGGTGTTTCCATGTCCAATGAATACCGGATTCAGAAGGATTCGATGGGGGAAGTGCGGATCCCCGCAGATCGTTACTACGGAGCCCAGACCCAGCGGGCCGTGGAGAATTTCCCGATCAGCGGTTGGCGACTTCCCCGCAGTTTTATTCGTGCTCAAGGATTGATCAAAGCGGCTGCGGCACATGCTAACCAGGTGTGTGGAGAGCTGGATAAGAAAAAGGCGGCAGCCATCATCAAAGCTGCGGATGAAGTGATCGCTGGCCATTGGGACGACCACTTTGTGGTGGATGTATACCAAGCCGGAGCGGGAACGTCCCAGAATATGAATGCCAATGAAGTGATCGCCAACCGAGCGGTTGAAATCCTTGGAGGCCAGGTAGGGGATACTTCATCGGTTCATCCCAATGACGATGTCAACCGAGGCCAGTCCACGAATGACACCATCCATACTGCCATCTACATCGCCGCAGCGGAAGATTTGGTTCATGGTTTGTTCCCCTCTGCAGACCGCCTGATTCAAAGCTTGCGGAACAAGAAAGATCAATTCGGACATATCGTCAAATCGGGGCGTACCCATTTGCAGGATGCCGTCCCCCTCCGAGTGGGGCAGGAATTGTCCGGATACATCGGTTCTCTGGAGCAGGCTGTGGAGGGGATTAGAGAGAGTTTGGACCTTTTGTATCAGTTGGGTCTCGGTGGAAATGCCGTCGGTACCGGGATCAACACTCCTGCGGGGTATGCCGAAAAAGCAGTGGCAGAGATTGCCCACAGGACCGGACTTCCTTTTCGACAAGCAGATTCTCGCTTCTCCTTTATGCAAAATACAGGTGGAGCTCTCAAAACAAGTGCGGCATTAAAGGTGTTAGCTGTTCACTTGGATAAATTGGCCAGCGACTTACGATTGCTCGGCTCGGGGCCGCGGACGGGATTGGCAGAGTTTCGCTTGCCACCGGTCCAACCGGGATCTTCCATCATGCCGGGCAAGGTGAATCCTGTCATGGCCGAGATGATGAATATGATCACGGTGCAAGTGATCGGAAATGATGCAACGATCACTGCCGCAGGTCAACACGCTCAGTTGGAGCTGAACGTGATGATGCCGGTCATCGCCCATAATCTGCTCCACTCGATTCAGATTCTAACTCAGGGAATTGAGGCATTGCGTCGCCGTTGTATCGATGGGTTGGAGGTTGACCCGGATCGTTGTGGGGAGTGGATGGAGAAATCCCTCGCCCTGGCGACGGTTCTCAACCCGGTGATCGGGTATGACCGGGCGGCGGGGGTGGCGAAAAAGGCTAACCAGGAAGGAAAAACCCTTCGCCAAGTCATCTTGGAGGAGAAGATTCTGTCTGAGGAAGAAGCAGAACGGATTCTGAACCCGAACAATCTGATTCCCGGAGACGGTTAAGTCTTCGGGTCTCCCATTTTTTAAAGGGGGGATGAAAGGAGATGGAAACTATTTTTAACAAAGCTTTGGCCAGTCTCGGAGTGGGTGCTGCCCGGGTGGATACCCGGCTAGATTCTCCACAGTATCAGCCGGGAGATCTCGTTCGCGGGGAGGTGGTGGTCCGGGGGGGAGAAATCGGGCAAAAGGTGGACGACATCTATATGTACTTGTTGATCCATTATCTGAAGAACGATAAAAGTGTTCCCCATATTTTGGAGGAGTTCCATCTGAGCGAAAGCTTTGAAATTGAAGCTAAGGAGTACAAAATCATCCCGTTTCAGTTTCGGATACCTCTAAAAACCCCGATGTCCTGTGGCCGCTTCCCCATCTATCTGAAAACGGGTTTGGATATCAAGATGGCGAAGGATCCGACGGATCTGGACCGGATTGAGGTGTTCCCCCATCCGACGGTGGAGCGAGTGCTCGGTGAAATGGAAAGCTCCGGTTTTATCATGTACCGCCTGTTCAATGAGTATCTGCCTGGCTCCAAATCGCTTCCCTTCATTCAAATCTTTCAGTTCCGGCCGGCGGAACGATATCATGGATATTTGGATGAGTTAAATCTTTTTTTTGATGTGGATGAAGGTGAAGTTCGGATGGAAGTGGAAATCAGCCGGGGGACGAGGACATTGAACACATCCTTTAGCTGGTTATTGGATGATCCGGATGGGACCCTGACCTCTGATCAAGAGGATCCGGACCAACCCTCCTCCAGCCCGGTTGCTACCATCCAGTCCCTGCTGACATCCTGAGGGAAGGAGGACATTTATGTCATTTTTTAATAAAGCTTTGGCAAGTATCGGGATCGGTAATGCCAA
>CAUGKZ010000384.1 GCA_959600065.1 uncultured Kroppenstedtia sp.
GGCAGCACACGACTCCCTTCCGCCGCCCATTTTCTGGTTAATCAACAGCCCTGATTTTCCATATTTATAAGATCAAGGATCTCCTTCTCACTGGTCCATCTAGACACTGGTTCAGTATAATGATTCTTCACCTTGCTTGGAGAATCGGATAAAAAAAAAGCCATCATCCTGAGACGATGGCTTGATTTCTAGATTGTGATTCGTTATTGACCGGCTTCCTTTGTCACTTCGGAAGTTTCATCCGATGTCCCCAGTGGATCGCCGTTGTTTTCACTTCCTTGATGCTTCTCTTCATCTGCGGGACTAATCCCCTCAAACTTCTGTCCATCCAGGGTTTCCAATGGGAGATCCAGATGTTTGCGGAAGATATGACTGAGACGCAACCGTTCTTCATCGTTGACATAGTGAAACCAGATTCCCCGCGAGTTCTCTTCGTTGGAGTCATAGCCCCGATCTTTCAAAGTCTCCATATTCTCTTTAGGAATGCTTCGGTAGGTGGCCTGTAGTTTATATATTTCAGATACCTTCAGGTTGTGACCCAAGTTATTGCCCAAAGCTTCCATAATCTCATTGATTTTAGTTACAGAGTTGAGGCTGGCGGCCTGACCGGCCAAATTTTGCATCACTTCTCGCTGACGTGCCGTCCGTCCAGCGTCTCCCTGAGGATCGGACTTGCGCATGCGGACGTAGGCTAGTGCCTCATGCCCATCCAGGTGAGCTGGCCCCTTTTCAAAGGTATACCATTTATAGAAGAGACGCATATTGAAATTAAAAGGGACATCCACATCCACACCGCCCAAGGCATCTACCACTTCGATAAATCCATGGAAATCGATTTTCACAAAATAGTCCACGGGTATATTGAGGTAATTCTCGACGGTTTCCACTACGTTGGTCTCCAGGTCCACATTAGCCAACCGGGCGTAATAAGGGGCTGCGTTGATTTTGGTCTTCACCCCGTTGGAATGGGCAATCTCTGTATAGGTGTCCCGAGGAATGCTATAAAGCTTGGCCGACTTTTTCTTGGGATGGATCGAGACCAGCATCAGACTGTCAGTTCGCCAATCACCCTTCTTCCCATCCGCCCCCATCAAAAGGACAGTGAAAGGCTGATCCATCGTAACCTCCTGACTCCGTTTGGCAGGCTTTTTCCGTTCCAGCGGATCGAAAGCGTGATCCATCGCTCCCCACACCTGAAAAAAGAAATAGCTGGAGCTGATCAGTGCAACTGAAAAACAGCTCATCAAAATCCAAACCCAACGCCTTTTCTTCTTTTGCTTTCGCACCCTATCAAGTCGTGAGTCGTTCACAGGCACCCCCACCTCCCTTGCTTGGATCCTCTTCTGGATTCAGACAATTGGAAGAAGGGCTTTCATGCCTCCTTCCTTTTATCTTTATAGCCAGTTTTAACTGAAAATTTTATATGACACACGTTTTCACTCTATATTCCCATTATCCATAGAAGACATACGACTTACAATACTGTTCTTCAGAAATAGCCTGTCCGCCTGAGAGAGATCATCGAAAATTTGCAGTTCGTATAGATCTTAAGAAGTATTCACGCTTACAAAGGAAGTGGATTGTGGACTTCAGACTGCTTCATTTTACTGTTTGAACTTACCATGGAAAAATAACCGATTCAAGGGTTTGTTTTCCACCCTTCAACAGAAGCTGCCCCTGGTGATATAATGGAGATGAAACCACATCGGACGGATGGAGGGGACTCTGTTGAATCCCATGCGTTGGAGTCTCTTTTTGTACATGGCTTTGATCGTGGGATTGATCTACAGTTATATCAGCGGCTAACGCTCTCCTTAACGCCTTTCCTTCACAGGAATAGGCGTATTTTTGTGGTTCAAGGTCTTCCTTCCGGCTCTGCAATAGCATCTAAACCCCTCTGGGGAGCCGCCCGCAATGAAGAGCAGGAGAGAGATTTTGGAGGAAGGAAAAACCAAGGGAGAGTTTTCATGCCAAAATGATATTGATAATTTAAATTATATATTATATCGCGAATAATTGTATCAATATAGATCGCTTTCCGATATGATAACTATACAAAAGGAGGGTGATCAGATTGCCAAAGAACCATGGACGTCTCCCCCACTTTCTCGGTTGGAATGCTTTGGAGGCCCTGAACTACGAATACTGGAACATGGACCTGGTGGACCAGGTGGAAGAGGAACTGCAGCAAGCTGTTCATCTGCTCACCTCCCTGGAGCGAGTCCCTGATTACTCTTGGGAAGATCTCCGTTTTTATCAATCCTTGCTGGAGATGACCCGCCACGCCCGCAAAGAGAACACACTCTCCCCACTGCCTCTGGTGCAAGAAGATCTGGAACAGTACTTTAAGGAAAAGTCGGTTTCCCACCGGGAGATCCGCAATGGGGTGGGAGGGATGGAAGCAGGTTAATCAGTATAATAAGGAAGAGATTCATTTTCCCCCTGCCTGATGCGTGAGATGGGCGGGTTTTTTTAGGTGGTACCGAATTTTTAACCTCATCGATTATCTTGATATAAAAATTCCACGAATTTAGCCGTCCCACCATCCCATCCCCTCAAGCGATATGAATAGCAACGATAGCAATACAGACATGTCTGAAAAAATGAGTCACCTGGATTATACTGATATCGAATTGGAAATAGGCTATAGCAAGAATC
>CAUGKZ010000385.1 GCA_959600065.1 uncultured Kroppenstedtia sp.
CAGTCAATACCTTCCCGCCCGTCCCGGAAAAATGCAAACTCTTTCCGGTGAATTAAAAGGGCATCATGATGGACTGATGTATTACACCCTGGGTCAAAGACAGGGACTGGGAATCGGTGGCAGCGGAAGTGGTGAACCCTGGTTTGTCGTTGGTAAGGACTTGGAGAATAATGTGTTGCTGGTGGAACAAGGACATGACCATCCCGCACTCTTCTCCGATGGACTCATCGCCGAAGAAGTGCACTGGGTCGATCGCCAACAACGTATGGAACCCTTTCACTGCACCGCCAAGTTCCGGTACCGGCAACAAGACCAGGGGGTTACTGTCGAACCTGTGGACGACGGATCTGTACGGGTCATTTTTGATCAGCCCGAACGTGCAGTCACTCCCGGTCAGTCTGTTGTTTTTTATGACGGGGAAATCTGTTTGGGTGGAGGAATCATCCAAACCACCTTTTGTCGCTGAACATTTACTTTCACCGTCCCGACTTGAGCGGGGCGGTTTTTTCCGCCTCAAGACGGAGAGCTTCCCCATCTTCTGGTGATTTGGGACTTCCCTATGTAGCCTGGTTAGATATCTGGAATCAGGCGTGTTGATTAACCATACTTTAGGCAGGAATTGGGTCGGGATGGTGGGGCTTTGATTCGCCTTTGCGCTCTTGGCAAGAGATCGTAGCCGTCCCACCCTCCCCGTCCCCTCAAGCCATATACTACGATGGGGCAAGGGAAAGAGCGTAAGGTCAGTTTTGTTTCCTTCACCCATTTCTTGGTTGATCAACAGCTCGGATCTGGAAAATCGGCCTTTGTTCCTCCTCTCCTAGGAAATCCGACCCCGTACATCAAGACACGGAATTTATCCGGTCACAGAAAAGGCGGACAATGCAATGGTACAGACATGAATACGGAGATGGCCATCACCTCGTCGTGGACACCCTTGCCTTAAACTAACGGCTACTGCTACCTTCACCCCTCGGGACTTTCACCCTATAAAAACGTGCCAAGAAGAAGAACCGTTCCTCCTTGGAAGAACGGTTCTTCTCTGTTTTACTTATCGGTTGACAGCGCGGAAATAATATGGGATACGGATCTTTTTGCCGCTATCATTGGTGATCTTGATGTACCCCTGATAGTCGGTGTCCGCTTTGCCTTTGCCCCTCACTGTGACGTTAAACTTACCAGTGGCCCCTTTCTTAACTTTAAGGGACTTGACGCTCACATCCGAGTCTTTATTGGCGGAGAGGCGGTATACTTGCTTGGTGTTGGAAGTGTTCTTCAGACTGACTTGAATCGTTTTCTTATCCCCTTTCTTGACCAGACCGAAGCTGAGGCTAGAGGGGGAAGCCATCGCCGGTGTGTTCAGGGCGTTAGCGACATGGATCATGCCGCCACCCACTTCCAGTGGCAACGTCGGACCGCCTTTGATGTTGGTCCCGGTTCCGATCAAAGCCGCTTTGATATCCTGGGACGTCCAATCGGGGCGAGCGTGCTTCAAAAGAGCGACTGCACCCGCCACATGGGGAGCGGACATGGACGTTCCATTCATGGAGGCCAATCCGCCACCAACGACACTGGAGTATACATTGCCCCCCACCGCCGCCACATCAGGCTTCAGGGTATAGTTGACAGTCGGACCGCGGGAGGAGAAGTCCATAAGCGTCTTCCCGTATTCACTATCAAACTCCTTGGGGTCAGCAGGCTCTAAAACAGCGGAGCCTTCACTTCCCTTCAAGATCCACTCCCCATCCGACTGGGAAACCATAACTGCGGGAGTAGTCACCTTTTCTTCCACGGACATCCCGGAGGGGTCCCCGGGGGCATTGTTGACGATGATCACACCGGCAGCACCCTTCTGTTGGGCCTTGTAAGCCTTATCAGTAAAGGAACAGTCGCCCCGCTTGATAACAGCAATCTTACCTGTTAGATCTTCGGAGATACCGGTGCAGGCCAGACCATTTCCATCCTTCACAACGGCCAAGGATCCCTCTTTTCTTTCCGTAAGCTGGCCACCTGGATCGGAAGTAGCAACAGGCAGGGACTTACGCTCCCCGTTCACGGTGATATCGATTACTTGGCCGATAAAATGGCTGTTTGCCACAGCAGCCACAGTAATCACCTTATCGGCGGTGCCTGGAGAGCCGATCGTCATCGGGCCGGGGCCTTCATTACCTGCAGAGATGACCGTCGTCATACCGGTATCAGAGGCAGCGTTGACGATTTCCGCTAAAAGGTCGAATCCGGGTTCCGCTGGACCTCCCAGACTCAGGTTGGCCACGTCCATCCCGTCACGTACGGCTGCTTCGACAGCGGCGGCGATGTAGATACTGTCAGCCTCGCAATCTTCACCATCACAAGGGAAGACGTTGTAATTGCCGAGATAAGCCTTGGGGGCTACACCAGAGAGAGGGGTTTTGGCCGCTCCGCTCGGATCCTTGTAATCCTCCACCCCAGCGATGGTCCCGGCCACATGGGTGCCGTGAGACCCGATCGCTTCGGGAGTATCTTCTTTATCAGGACTGAATACCTTGGCAACGATCACCTTGTTGGTGGTATATTCTACCCAATCCTCATTCTCTTCGGGAACCTTCGGAAACCCTTCCGGCATCTTCAGATTGGGATCCTGCAGGAAAGGGTGATCCTGATCA
>CAUGKZ010000386.1 GCA_959600065.1 uncultured Kroppenstedtia sp.
AACGCATTCAATTCAGACGGGAGCCTGAAGTGCTTCCTTCGCATGAGGGAGACATACAGCACTTTAAACTGTTCCCAATCCGGTGTCCGGGTCAAACTTCCTTCTAGTTCGATATCCCCAAAAGCAAAGTACACACGTTCCAAACTGGTGAAAGAGCACAATAACTTTTCCAAAACGGAAACATCTGGCGGAAGGTCCGCCAGAACCAACTGCCGAGCCTCAGTCGGCAGTTGGATTTTCCCCTGGGAGACCTCCTCCCAGGTAAGGGTTTGAGCCCTGAGCTCAGTGATCCACTCCTTCTCAGCCCTTGACTGGCGGATCATAAACAAAGAAGCTTCCCTTTCCGCCAACTGCCGAAAGCGGTCAGATAAATCCCCGTTGCTACGCCAGTCAAATACCTGTAAATGAGGCACGCGCAGATCCCGGATCAGAAATTGGGGACTGCGGCGATGATTCCATTCGTTCACAGACAATTCGCCCAGGAGCTCCGGTCGAGCTGAGGGAGCAATCTCTGCAGCCATCTCTCCCATTCGGAAGCCGACGGCTTCCAGAGAATCCCCCTCTACCTGAAGTACCATCTTGAGATGATTTTTTTCCCGACCCATCACCTGCAGTCGGGACAGACCTGCCCCCCGCAGTTGAAACCGTGGAGTTGGATTTCCCATTCCACAGGGTTCCAACCGTTTCAGCTCTTCGATCAATTCCAAGCTTATTTCTTCAATCGAGAGATCCGCCTCAACGCGGGAGAGTGGTATATAATCTTCCTCCCGCAACCATTCCCCTGCGATCTGATCCAGCCGACGATGGAACTCCTCAATCTTTTCCTGGGGAAGCGACATCCCTGCCGCCATCTCGTGCCCACCGTACTGAGGTAAAAGATCCCCACAGGTCGTCAACGCCCGATACAGATCCAGACCTGCAATGCTACGGGCAGATCCTTTGGCCATGCCAGTCTCCTCATCGATCCCCAACACAATAGTCGGCCGGTAGTATTTTTCCACCAGGCGGGAGGCAACAATACCGATCACCCCGACATTCCAGCCCGGTGCGGCCACCACGATGAATCGGCGGTGCTTCTTGGGAGCTGATTCCACTTCTGCACATGCTTCGGCGGCGATCTCCTCCACCAATTTTTGTCGTTTTCGGTTCATCCCATCTAACTCTTCCGCCAGCACGCGAGCTTCTTCCAGATCCTCCGTCAACAATAGTTCTACGGCGGTTGCCGCAGTATCTAAGCGCCCCCCAGCATTGATGCGGGGACCGAGGGAAAAACCGACATGGCCCGCCGTGACCTCTCCTTGGATCCCCGCTACATCCATCAAGGCCGAAAGGCCGAGATTGTGTCTGCGGTTGATCTCTTTCAGCCCCAGAGCCGCGACGATCCGGTTTTCATCCATCAGGGGAACCAAGTCGGCAATCGTGCCCAGGGCCACCAGATCCAATAACTCTTCCGGGACACGGTCCAGCAAGGCATGGGCCAGTTTAAACGCTACCCCCACCCCGGCCAACATCTCATCGGGGTAGGAACAACCCGGTTTTTTCGGATTGATCACCGCCAATCCCTCAGGCAGAACTGCCGGCGGTTCGTGATGATCGGTGATGATCAAATCCAGATCCAACTCTTTTGCAATCTTTGCTTCCTTGACAGCACTAATCCCCGTATCGACAGTAATCACTAACTGCACTCCGGCCTCTTTTGCCTGTCGGAGAGCGTTTTCGTTTAATCCATATCCTTCAGTGAAACGGTTAGGTATGTAATAGTTCACGTCAGCATCCAGACCTCGGAATACTTTCATCAACAGGCTGGTACTGCTGACACCGTCCGCATCATAATCTCCATAAACCAAGATCTTCTCCTGTCGGTCCAAGGCAGTGCGGATGCGATTCACCGCCTCCTGGATCCCGTCCATCAAAAAAGGGCTATAAAGTTCCGACAGACTCACCTGCAGAAAACGACGAGCTTGTTCCGGGTTCGATATCCCGCGGTGGATCAGGAGGCGGGCAGTCAAAGGATGAATTTTCAATTCCCCAGCCAGTTTCCGCACCTGTGACTCTTCGGCCTCAAGGAGTTGCCAACGGGTCTTGGATTGTAACATGAAGCGTCACCTCGCTTGCCGTTTATCATTATAGCACACCTGAACACCGGTACCTGTGAATGTTTTCTCAAGGGTTGTACCGGATTTCCCAGGTCCCGGCCTCCGCCTTGCAGGTCGACATCCTTTGAATATCTCCTCAAAAAATAAACCGCGGGGATCTCCCGCGGCCTCCACTGATACCATTTTGGTTCAGGAAAGATGTTTTTATTCAGCTGTTTGCGCCTTCAGCTTCGATTTCTCCATAGATTTCCATTTCCAACCAATCCAAATTTGACTGGCGATGCAAATAGAGGAATAGGCGCCGAAAATCAACCCGATCAAAAGCGCAAGGGAGAAATAGCGGATACTTTCCCCCCCCAACAAAAACAATGACAAAGCGGCAAAGACTACGGTCAAAGAGGTGTTGATCGAACGGACCAAGGTTTGTTGAATACTTTCGTTTACCGTTTTACTAAAGTCTTCCCAGGTTTTCGGCTTTTCTAGATCCATATTTTCCCTGATCCGATCAAAGATCACAATGGTGTCATTGATCGTATAACC
>CAUGKZ010000387.1 GCA_959600065.1 uncultured Kroppenstedtia sp.
CGGCCCTCGCCGATCGCAAGCGGGGTGAAGTTTCAGAGAGTGTTTGGTTACTCCGAGCCAGATCCGAAGCAACCCCTGCACCCTCGCCGCTGAAATTGCATTCAATTTCTGCTCACGTTTGATCATTTGCCGGCTCCGTCACCACGGCGGTTCCATATGCGATTAGCTCCGAGGCGCCGTCCATCACTGCCGAGGTCTGCAAACGGACGGCGACGATGGCGTCGGCTCCCAACTGTTCCGCCTGCTCGCTCATCCGCTGGATGGCAACCCGGCGGGCCTCTTTGAGCAACTCCGTATAGTCATGAATCTCTCCACCAACAATATTTTTCAATCCGGCCAAGATGTCCTTGCCGATGTGTTTTGCCTGCACCGTGCTCCCTTTGACCATTCCCTTCACTTCTAGGACTCTGTGGCCGGGTACATGATCGGTTGTGACAATCAGCATGGATGAATCCCTCTTTCTGCTTTAGATTTGCCATCTTATTATATCCTGTCTAAATCCTACTGGCATCCCTGTCTCGGAAATCATCGGCTCCACTTTCACCCCCTGTGGGCGGATTCGAAGGATTATGGCTCCATGACGATCTGTCCTCCAAATACGAACTCCATGAGCTTTCAAACGGTCCACCACCTCAGGGGCCGGGTGACCAAAACGATTTTCCCTCCCAGCGGAGATGATCGCTTCCTGGGGACGGAGGGTCTCCAACCACTTCTCTCCGGTGGAGGTGCGGCTCCCATGGTGACCCACCTTTAAAACGTCGATTCGCGGCAGTTGCCAATGGTCCAAAATCTGCTGCTCCCCCCACTCCTCCAGGTCACCGGGCAATAGGACGGAATGTCCGTAAGCTGTCAATAGAAGGACGACGGAAGCATCGTTATCCGATTCGGGTTTTGAATCTGTAAGCGGCGGATGAAGAACCTGCAAACGGATTCCCGGCTCCGGTTCCCACGATGTTCCCGGTTCCGATATGTAGACCGGGATTCCTTGTCGGAACAACCGTCCCAGCAATTTCTCTTCCAGATCGGTCCCCGGAGGCAACGGATTACGCAACACCTTCGCCACTGTCAACTCCTCCACCACTGCCTGCAACCCACCGATGTGGTCCGCATCTCCGTGAGTCATCACCATCCAATCCACCTGATGAATCCCACGATATTTCAAATAGGGGAGCAAAACTTCTCTCCCCACTTCAAACTCCTTCCGTCGCTTCTGCCAGGGTTCTTTTTGCCAAGGGAGTGTCCCGCCTCCGTCCACCAGAATCACCTGGCCACCGGGAGTTTCGATGAGAGTGGCATCCCCCTGCCCTACATCGATAAAAGTGATCCGCAGTTCCTGTTCGCCCCCGCCCCCTCCTGGAAGCGAACCGATCACCACCACGATGACGAGGATCCAGGACACTTTACCATGCCGGGCTCGCCTCAGCCCACCTCCACTCCAGGCCCAAAACAGATATAGGACAGTAGCGGTATATGCAGCCATCCACCACCCGGAAGGAGGAGACCAAGGGATGCGAAACCACGTCCAAGATGCCGGAAAGGCTAAGAGAGATTCCATCCCAGAGAGCAGCTTGGAGGCGACCCAGGCGGGCCAAAACCCGAAGTTGACATGAAGCATTCCCAGCCCGAGAGAAAGCATGCCCAGAGGAATAACCAAAGCGGTCATTACTGGAACAATGATTCCATTCACAGCAAAAGACAGCGTGGGAAACTCGTGAAAATGGTAGATAAGCAAGGGAAATGAGGCCACCTCAGCGATCAGCGTCACCGCCATCAGCTGATTGAAACGAGGCCAAGATGTGGGGATTCGGCGGCTCAAGGGGCCTGTCGCCACCAGCAGAGCACCTGTGACCGCAAAGGAGAGTTGAAATCCCGGCTCCATCACCTGGTATGGATTCCACCACAACATCATCAGTGCCGCCAGCCCGAAGAAAGAGAGACTGTCCTTCCACCTGTTCAGGATCACCGCCAGCAACCCCATTCCGGCCATCACCGCCGCCCGGATCACCGGCGCACCCGCCCCGGTCAACAGCCCGTAGAGAGGAAGAGACAGTAGGCAGACCCAGGACGCCTTCTCCCTCGTCAACCCGCTCCATGTGAGGATTCCGTACAAACAACCCACGAACACCCCCACATGAAGTCCTGAAATCGCCAGCAGATGGACCAAGCCGAGAGAACGAAAATCTTCTTCCATTTCCGGTGGAACCGCCTTCCGGTCCCCGAGAAGCATCCCTTTCATCAATCCCGCATGATTCAAAGGATAGAGATGATCTAATCGCTCCTCCAACCGCTCCCGCAACCGGTCCAATTGCCCACGAAAGGAGAATTCCTCAGACACGATACGAAGATCTCGAAGATTTCCTTCTCCTAGCAGATGAATTCCCTGTCGATGGAGATAGCCGCGATAATCAAAAGCTCCCGGATTGCGGGGAGGGTCCGGATGTGTCAACTGAACAGGGGTCGTGATTTCCATTCCCCGCCCCAAACGGTGAGCCAGCTGTTTCTCTTGCGGATGATGAAGGCGGAATTGAAACTGAATCCTCTCCTTCACTTTAAGCTCCTGCTGTCCCAGCCGGATCCGCTGACTGCGGACCAGGAACCGTACCCGATCCCCGTCCACTGTTGCCGGACTGACTA
>CAUGKZ010000388.1 GCA_959600065.1 uncultured Kroppenstedtia sp.
TTGTCCTAACCCCACCCAAGGAGCCTGCAGGATTGGGTTTTAACCCTGGTGCATTAAAGGTAACAGCTGGTAAACCGGTTTCTTTAGCTGCCAATTGTGCATGAAACCCACCCAGGGAATGACCGGTAAGCACAATCGAAGAATTCTTGGCCTCCGGATTTTTTTTCACGGCCTCCACAAATTTTCTGGCTTCATTCTCCTGTGCCCCGGGGGTTTGCGTCCAGATCGTGGCATCCTGCCCCCACCAGTCAATCCCACGATTATCGGTATCGGATCCACGATAGGTAATTACAATTTCACCCGTAACCTTATTTTTCACTGCGATCGCTTGAAAACCGTTTGGTAAGTCTCGTCGATCAAGAATTTGAGCGTTTGGCCTTCCTTGATCATCAAAGCCAAAAACATCATTAAAATCCTCATTTGACAAACCGGAAATATCTTCGTACGCCAAATCCGACATCTGCATCAACTGCTCATCTGTTGTTCTAACATCGGCAACCTTCTTCGCTTGCTCCCTTTTTGGTGCTTTGGGTGGTGCTTTGGGAGGTGCTTTAATTTCATCGGACATTTTTTGGGAATGGTTTCCATCACCAGTTTTTTCCCCACTGCCACTAATATCCCCATTAATAATCGCAATGATCTTATCTTTAATCATCGATCGTCCGTCATTGGCCAAGAAAGAAGATAAAATCAGTGCCAAAGCCAGGATCCCCACCAAGATGATAACGTATTCTACAGTTGAGGCTCCTCGGCGATTACGTAATGGGCTAAACTCTACCCAATCCCTCTTATTCATATCTCTTCTCCTATTATATTTTTATTTACCACCCAAAAACGGCATCGGGTCGACAGGTCTGCCTCCGATCTTGACTTCAAAGTGGAGGTGAGCACCGGAAGAGTTGCCATTGTTGCCGATGGCTCCGATGGGTTGCCCTCTTTTGACGCGGTCTCCCGTTTTCACCAAGGGTTGGTGGGGAAACATATGGGCGTAGAGTGTTTGCATCCCGCCCCCATGATCAATCGTGATATAAGTGCCGTAACTTCGATTGCCTAGATGTCGAACCGTAACGGTACCGGCTTCGGCCGCCACGATCGGGGTCCCCACGGGGCCGGGAAAGTCCTGGCCGGTGTGGCCGGAATAACAAGTGATTCCGCAGCCGGGAGCAACGGCTACCGGATTAGCTAATGATCCACCTCCAGTTGGCATAGGCCCTCCTAGACTCCCAAATGAGGCAAATTGATCTTCATCTGGAGGTGGTGCTAATACAGGAGCTTCCGATGAGCTGGTATAGGAAAAAGGAGTCGATTTTATAAATAAGACCGGTATTTTGGTTTTAGCGGTCGCCTTTGCATCCTCTCCTTTAATTTTCACTTTCAATGATTTTAGATCATAGGCATTTGAATCTCCAAAAGAATTTGATCCCTCTTTTTCAGCAAACTTAGAATCCCCGGTCATAGAAGCAATCTTGACCGCATCTCGAACCGCAGAGTGAGTATCCATAATCGCAGCCCCCACCAGAGCTAACTGCCACACAGCCACAGCTAAGAGCAAAGTCAAAGGAAGTATGGTGACAAACTCGACAGAGGCAGCCCCTTTACGATGAAGTACACTCCATTGCAACCATCTGTTAACCCTAGTTATCATTGGAATCCTCCCTTCGGCAAGGAATATTCAACGAGAGTGGATAACAACTGTCTCTTTTTTACTTTGATAATTAAAATTTTGGGAAGGGAAAAACACTACCTCGATCTTGGTCACCGCCGAGGCAACGATACGATTCTTTTTTTCTTTCTCCTGCAGCTTAAAAGACTTGAGCTGATAGTATTCGGTACCTTCGAAGGATTCTTTGCCCTTTTTCTCCGCTTGCTTGAGGTTTCCCGTTGTGGCCGCCAACCGTGCATGATCTCTTAATAATTGTTCCGTCTCCATAATGGCCATCACGCTGACCGCCATCTGCCAGGTAAATAGGGCGGTCAATAAACATAAGGGAAGAATCGCTACAAATTCTACTGTAATGCCGCCTTTTTTTTGCAAAAAGAGCGAATATAACTTGCCTTCCTTGAACTTTTCCAACCCGGTCACCCTCTAAAAGAGTTAATATCGAACTTCTCTTCCCTCCGGCAACCAATCCAAATAGTAACGGTCTGGCCCGCTTCCTGCACCATGAATGTATTGATCTTGAAAATGCTCTTCCAAAAACAAGGATTGGAAGGAACTCCTCGCATTCACTTCGATGCGGCTGTGTTTGCCAATGGTAATCACACCATGGTCATCCCCTCCGTGTTTCTTCACATATTTCCGAACCACTTTCTGCAACCCCTGCTCATGTCTGGAGATGACGCGATTCATAAATTCCTTTTTCTCCGCATCGGTGACTGGAAATTTCCCTTTGCTCATCTCCTCACTCATCGCCTGCCTCACCCATACATCTAACTCTTTAGTAGCTGCTAAACTAGCCGCATCCGCCGCCACCTGAGATACAGAATGGGTCATCCAAATGATCACTAAGGTTCCGATAAAAGCAAATAAAAGTGCAAAAACAGGGAGACTGGCCACCCACAGGACGGCCACATTTCCCCGTTTGTTGAAAACACGTTGAAAGATGTGGGACATGTATTCACCTCCATAAGG
>CAUGKZ010000389.1 GCA_959600065.1 uncultured Kroppenstedtia sp.
GCTACGATCTCTTGCAAAGAACGCAAAGGCTCTTCACCGTCCCACCATCCCGACCCTATTTCCAACCTAAAATATGGCTAATCAACTCGCCTGACAACGACACAATAATTGGAAACCTCCCTGCGACGGTTTCAGAAACTATCCAGTAACTAAATATATAGATATAAAGATTGCAGGCCTAAAGAGGAGTGGAAGAAGCATGGAACATTTAAATAAGAGAAAGAAAGTGATCATCATGCTGGCGATCATGGCATCTATGCTGTTCGCCAGTCTGAACCAGACGATTGTGGGAACCTCACTACCCCGCATCGTAACCGTCTTGGGAGGGATGGAGTATTTCAACTGGGTGTTCACCATCTTTATGCTGGCATCCAGTGTCACCGCCATTCTGGTGGGGAAACTGTCGGATATCTACGGACGTAAGATCTTTATCTTGACCGGATTGGGAATCTTTATGGTAGGATCTTTCCTGTGTGGAACTTCCAATACTATGATTCAGCTGATCATTTATCGGGGGATTCAAGGCTTTGGCGGTGGGATGATCATGTCCACGGCCTTCTCTGCTGTCGGGGACCTGTTTTCTCCCCGGGAACGGGGACGCTGGCAAGGCTTGATGAGTTCCGTCTTCGGTCTCTCCAGTGTTCTCGGGCCCACCCTGGGAGGATACATCGTGGATCACTTCGACTGGCATTGGGTTTTTTGGATCTTCCTGCCTGTCGGTGTGGTTGCCTTCTTCCTGATCCTGCGCCTGTTCCCCAATACAGAGACCGGCGAAAAAAAACGAATCGACTACTTCGGATCAATTTTCCTGATCTTTACAATGATCCCGATGTTGCTCGCCTTCACTTGGGCCGGGGAGGATTACGCTTGGACCTCCTTCGAGATTTTGGGCCTGTTTGCATTTTCCATCGTCGCCCTGGCCGTCTTTATCCTGATTGAAAAACGGACTGAAAATCCAATGCTTCCCTTGAATCTCTTTAAAAACAAGATATTTACCTTGTCCAATGTCTTCGGTTTCTTGATTGGCGTCAGCATGTTTTGTGTCATTATGTTTATGCCCTTTTTTATCCAAGGGGTGATAGGAACCTCCGCTTCCAAATCCGGTTTTGTTCTGATGTTCATGTCTCTCAGTATGACTTTTGCCAGCATCATCACGGGGCAAGTGATCACCCGTACCGGCAAATATAAAAAACTGGCCCTGATAGGGGCACTCATCATGTCGATGGGGATGTACCTCCTCAGCACCATGGATGCAGACACCTCCAATCGGATGGCCGTCGTTAACCTTATCATCACCGGACTCGGCCTGGGAATGGCTTTTCCCATCTTCAACCTCACCGTACAAAATGCCGTCTTCCACAACAATTTAGGGGTAGCCACCGCTTCCATTCAGTTGTTCCGACAGATGGGGGGGACAATCGGGGTTGCCGTGATGGGAAGTATCATGTCTTCCCGGATGGAAAGCAAATTGGCGGAAGGACTGACTCAGTCCCCCACCAGCCACGCTTCTGAATTGACGGGTAAATTGAAGGGATTGGATCCCCAAATCCTTCTCTCCCCGGAAAAGTTGGAACACTTGCGCTCTCAGTTTCCATCGGGGATGAGCGGACTGTTTGACCATATCATCCATTTTCTGCGGGAGGCTATGAGTTTCGGACTCTCCGGAGTCTTTCTCACCGGAATGGGTGTCATGATCCTGGTTGCCTTCCTTACCCTCTTCCTTCCGGAGATCCCACTTCGGACCAGCAACCAGGACCCCTCAGAAAAGAAGGAGGACACCAAGCGGGATTCTACTTCTACCCGAACCGACCTCCAACCGCAAAACTGATCCTCTCTCCTCCCAGTGCATCGTTGCCAGGGAGGAGTTATTTTTTTCAGGGCTGTTGATGAACCATAAAGTGATAGGGCGAATCAACACGCCTAATTTTTTTGGAACGCCCTTCCGAGAAAAACATCTCTTTTCCTTCAGACAGGATCCTGGTGTACAATAGATTGAAAACCTACCGAGCGCAATCGGAGGTATGACAAGTGTTGCGAAGGAGGATGAGGATGGACATATCAAAAACCAACCCCGAAGCTCTCCCAGGAGCCTATCAGGTTTTATTATATTATCAGTATGTCCCCATCGAAGATCCACAAAGCTTTGCGAGAGAGCATCTTGCTTTCTGCCGGGACCTTGGCTTGAAGGGAAGGATCTTGGTGGCAGCAGAGGGGATTAACGGCACCGTATCCGGCACCCTTTCAGCAACAGAGACTTACATGGAAACGATGCATGCAGACCCCCGCTTCCGAGAAATGGTGTTTAAAGTGGATCCCCACGACAGCCATGCTTTTAAAAAGATGCATGTCCGCCACAAAGCGGAATTGGTCACCTTCCGTGTCCCAAAGGATCTGGACCCCAACCAAAAATCGGGAACCCGTCTGACTCCCGAGCAATTCCGGGAAGCGATGCATGCCGAGGATGTGCTGATCCTGGATGGTCGCACCGATTATGAGTATGATCTCGGCCATTTCAAGAACGCCATCCGCCCCGATGTCCGTTCTTTCCGCGAATTTCCTGACTGGATTCGAGAGAATCTGGCCTCATACAAAGACAAAAAAATCCTCACCTATTGCACCGGGGGAA
>CAUGKZ010000390.1 GCA_959600065.1 uncultured Kroppenstedtia sp.
TGGTGGTACCGGGAAGATGGTACCGGGAAGATGGTACCGGGAAGATGGTACCGGGATGGTGGTACCGGGAATCCTGGTTCCAACCAGGGGAGAGGGAGGATTCCCGCGAGACCCGGCCCAACAATAGAATGATAGGAGAGATTGGGAATGAGAGTGGAGAAAATCATCCGGGAAGCTGGTGGGAGGCTGTACCTGGTTGGTGGAGCCATCCGTGACCAGTTGATGGGACTTGTACCCTCTGACCGGGATTACTGTGTTACCGGTCTGACGGCAGAAACGTTCGCCGACTTGTTCCCCAATGCCGAGATCACCGGGCAAGATTTTCCGGTGTTCCGCATCGACGGGGAAGAGTTCGCCCTAGCCCGGACGGAGCGGAAGTCCGGTACAGGATACAAAGGATTCCAGGTCTTCTCATCGCCCGACGTGGCGATTGAAGAAGACCTGAAGCGGAGGGACTTGACGGTGAACGCCATCGCCGTGGACATGGCAACCGGTGAAGTCGTCGATCCTTTCGGTGGACGGGACGATATTCGCAATGGGATCATCCGTGCCGTTTCCGATGCCTTCGTGGAGGATCCTTTGCGGGTTTACCGAGCGGCTCGGTTTGCCGCCCGGTTTGGTTTCGAAGTTGATCTGGCAACCTTTCGGATGATGACGATGATGAAGCCGGAGCTGGCTGAACTTACCGTCGAAAGGGTGACGGAGGAACTGAGGAAAGCCCTCCGGTCACCCCGGCCTTCCGTCTTCTTCCGTGTCTTGGCCGAGGCGGGGGTGTTGGATGTCCATTTTGGAGAAATCGCCGATCTCATCGGGGTTCCTCAGCCGGAGAAACATCATCCGGAAGGGGATGCCTTCGAGCACACGATGCAGGTGCTCGAGGCGATGGCCAGACTGACGAAGGATGATGCTCTCCGCTGGGCGGCGGTCACTCATGATCTGGGCAAGGCCGTCACCCCCAAAGAGTTTCTTCCACGGCACCACGGCCACGAGAAGGCGGGTGTCCCCCTGGTAGAAGCGATCGGAGACCGGTTGAAACTGCCCCGTCGCTACACAGAGGCGGGGCAGGTCGGGGCGGCGGAGCATATGACTGGCTTCCGCTGTCAGGAAATGAGGCCTGGGAAACTCGTCCGATTCTTGGAGCGAATCCAAAAGTCCGCTCTCGGGCTGGAAGGGTTGGCTCTGTTGGTCATGGCTGATCACCGGGGCCGCAACAACCCGGATGCCTCGGTTTCTGAAGCGGACGAGTTGCTTGCCGTGGCCAAGACCATTTTTTCTGTCACCGGCAAGCAGATCGACGCCGAGCCGGGTCCCCGATTCGGGCAAAAGTTGTTCCAGGCCCGAGTAGAGGCGGTGAAGGAAATGAGAAAGGGATGAGGCCAGCGTCTCCTGGCCCCTCTCCCTTAGCTCATCCGCGAGGTGGGTTGAGAAAGGGGATGAGCCCCCTATCAAACATTTGGAAGCAGTAGATTCTTCCCTTGGGGGGAAGGAGGGATTAGACATGCTGGTGGTCACAGTTCGTTGCAGTGATTGCAAGGAGACAAGAGACATCCGCTATGTTGGCGGGTATCCTATTGAGGAATACGAGTGCTGTGGGAGAGATGATGTTGAGGAAATCAGTTCAAGGTTGGCGTGAAAGACAAGAAAAGCGCCCTCCCGGCTGCCACCAGGAAAGGCGCTGAAGAAAGGATACGGAGTCATTTTAACACAGGAGGTTTTAGGGATGGATCAAGCTAAATCGCTTGAATGCCTTCTAGAAGAATACTAAACCACCCACTGAAAGGAGAAATCATTCATGGACACCAACTGCGGCCGACATACGGCGATTATCGGAGAAGCTGGGATGAAGAAATCCATCTTTCTGTACCAACAAGTCCACAGGCTGATCCGCCAAAACCGTCCGTTCATCGCTATTGATACCGGTTGGAATCACTACTTCACCCAGGGAGGTGGTGGGCTGTGGCAGCACCTGAAAAATGATCCGATCATCCGCCGGCGGATCGACGAGGGAAACCTGCATTTTGTTCAACTCACGGCAGACCGGGGCGATATCCCCCAAGGGTGTTTCCATGAGCAACTGAAGCGTGGGGAGTCGGTCATCGTACATATCGAAGGAAAGGAAGATAAAAGACGGACGGCCCTCTCCGTACTTTACCGGCTTAATTTCTCGTTCCGAGAGTTGAAGAGTTTCCATCCGGAGAAACCTTATCCCCTCCTGATTGATTTTATACGACCCTTTGCGGAGGATAGCGGTGGACGGGAATGGGCAGAAGCGTTAAAAAAGTGGGATGACTTGCCGGTGACCGTGACCTTTACCATCGAGAGCTTGCATCAGCTCCCGATCTATGCTTTTCGAGCGACATTGAAATACGTTTCCAATCGGCTGTTTTTTCGGCCGATCTACAGCTGCGCGGATCACACCTTTGAACTGTTGGACGGCGCTTATACAAGAGAAGAGCTGTTCAGCCTGGAACCCGGTCAGTACATTTATTCCGACGGCCATGGGGCGCCGATTTCCAAAAATGGTTTGACAAACTCAAACAACGCCTGTATACTCGTACATAGAAAGTTTGAGAAACACAAATCGGAGGGGATAGACATGATCACGAAGGAAACTGCTCAGAACTTC
>CAUGKZ010000391.1 GCA_959600065.1 uncultured Kroppenstedtia sp.
CGTATGAGGAGAGAATTCCTCTCCATTCCCAAGATCCAGGTCAACTTCTTTCCCGTCACACTACCGTACCAGGTGTGGAGATCCGGGTGGGAGGTCACAGTCTCCTTCATAGTGCTGGGGGAATATCGCCGGGGAAGTACCTTCGGGACACCCCGGCGATACACCTCCTCCCCTTTGTCATCCAAGATCTGCAGCCAGGCCGGCAGACGCTCCAGCTCCCGGATGCCTTCAGCGGACAACCGGACCTGTTCTCCCTCCACCACCGTCGCTTTCTTCATATTTCGCAGCACATCCCCGATATAGGGGTTTTTCCCACCGGGAACATTAATCCCAAGATAAGTGGTGATCACCAGGAGGTAGAGAAAAAACATCCCTCCAAATAAAAGAAAGAGCCACAGCAGGAAACGCCAGGTCAGCCGGGCTTTAAGCGTCACGATGACGCCCCCTGTCCGTCGGGAGCAGTTTGTACCCCAAGCCTCTCACCGTGACCAAGTAGTGGGGAGTGGCTGGATTCGGCTCGATTTTCTCCCGCAGTCTACGGACGTGAACCATGACTGTGTTATCCTCTCCCAAACTCTCTTCTCCCCAGACCTGCTCATACAGCTGGGCTTTGCTGAAGATTCGATTGGGATGACGACAGAGAAAGGACAGCAGTTGAAGCTCCCTCGCCGGGCAAGGAATCACAGTCCCTTCCACAGTCAGTTGTCCCGCTCCCTCATCGACACGAAATCTTCCCCAATCATGGATCCGCGTTTCCACCTGAAACGGTTGTCCCGCCAATTGCTGACGGCGGAGCTGAGCTTTGACCCGGGCAGCCACCTCCAAGGGGTTGAAAGGTTTGGTAATATAATCGTCCCCCCCGATTCCCAGTCCCATCAGCTTGTCCAGATCGTTGGAACGGGCGGTTAAAAACAAGATCGGCACTGTGGTGAAGGAGCGCAGCCGACGACATACTTCAAAACCCTCCAAATCCGGAAGCATCACATCGAGTAAAACCAGATCCGGATTCCTTTCCCGGGCCAGACGGACGCCTTCCTCCCCGGTACGAGCGGTTAGGATCTTTTGAAATCCTTCCTTGCGCAATGTCACCTCCAGCATTTCCAGAAGGGAGGGCTCATCATCCACGAGTAAAAGAACAGCCATTTTACATCTCTCCGTTCCCATTCTATCGATTGGAATCAGTTCCAAACAAAAATAACCGCTGGCGAGAGCCGGCGGTCCCAGACAGAAGAAAAGTTGAAAAAGCAACCCCATCTCCCTTCATTCCATCTTAGCAGATGGTTCACCCTTATGCCTCCCGCACCACGGTGACGATTTTCCCATCTCTAGCCACCTCGGTCTCGGGAAACAGAGCCCGGGCCTCCTCAGCCAGAGATTCCCCCTCTGCCAAAGCATACCGGGAACTGATATGGGTGAGAATCAATCGCCTTGCTTGGGCAGCACAAGCGGTTTCCGCTGCCTGAAGCGTGGTGGAATGAAAATGTTCTCGGGCCAAGTCTTCCCGATCCTTTCCATAGGTGGCTTCATGGACGAGAAGATCCACATCCTGGGCCAACTTCACCGCTGCTGCAGTAGGACGGGTATCTCCCAGGATCGCCAACCGCCGCCCTCGCTTCGGAGCATCGAGATAATCCTTCCCATCTAGGGTCCGTCCATCCGATAACCGGACCTTTTTTCCTTCCTTCAGCTGACGATAGTGAGGGCCTGGCGCCACCCCCTCCCGCTTCAACAGGTCGCTACGCAAAGTCCCCGGACGCTCGGGCTCTTCGATCCGGTATCCGTAACAGGGGATCCCATGCTCCAGCTGGGCCACCTGAATCCGGACGCCATCGCAAATGAATTCCGATCCATCCTCCACTTCCTGAAATGTATAAGGATAGCGAAGATGTGTTCCGCTCACCTGCAAAGCCTTTTTCAGAAAGGCCTCCAACCCCAGCGGACCATAAATGGTGAGAGGGCGTTCGTCTTCCTGAAAGGAACGGGTTCCCAGCAGACCAGGCAGACCAAAAATATGATCTCCATGCAAATGCGTGATGAACAGCCGGCTCACCCGGGTCAGTTTGACTGTGGTGGAGAGAATCTGATGCTGGGTCCCCTCTCCGCAATCAAACAGCCAAGTGTCCCCGCTCCCCTCTGACCAGCGGAGAGCGATGGCCGACACATTCCGTTCCTTGGAAGGCGTCCCCGCTCCGGTTCCCAGGAAAATCAACTCCATCGATTTTTTCACCTCCTGCTCCAACCCCCAACACCCATCCAGGAAGGAAGTGGAATCAATCCCGTCGGGATGGAGTTTCACCACATTACCTTGAGTCTCTCCTCTTCCTATCTCAAGGCTTCAAACCATCGAGATTGAGTGCCTGAGTAAAATTGATATACCTATGGTATGCAAGGTTGCTTACCGCTTATTTTTCGGTTCATCCACAGCCTTGGCCCTGCCTCTTCTCATTTTTGTGCCATCGGATATTGGATCCCTTTCCATCCGTAGACTTGGATCAGCTGAAAAGTAGCATAAACGCCCTCTTTGTCTCTCCACATTCGATCGTATCGTTGCAAAACCTCCCGGATCATCCCCTTTTCCTGCACTGGGGAGACGGAATGTTCTCGGATCCGT
>CAUGKZ010000392.1 GCA_959600065.1 uncultured Kroppenstedtia sp.
AAAAATAAAGCGGCGCAATGCCGCTTTATTTAGCGTATTCGACAGCCCGTGTTTCGCGGATCACTGTAACTTTGATATGCCCCGGATAGTCCAGCTTATTCTCAATCTCTTTCTTGATCTCCCGTGCCAGTCGGGTGGACTCACCGTCATTGATCTCATCCGGGCGAACCATGATCCGGACTTCACGGCCAGCTTGGATTGCATAGGATTTCTCAACCCCGTCGAAGGACTCACAGATCTCCTCCAACTTCTCCAACCGTTTGATATACGCCTCCAGGGTCTCACGTCGCGCGCCAGGTCGTGCTGCCGACAAGGCATCTGCCGCACCGACCAGTACCGCGATCACGCTGGTGGCCTCCACATCGCCGTGATGGGATGCAATTCCGTTGATAACAGCCGGGTGCTCATTATATTTTTTAGCCAGTTCAACCCCGATCTCCACATGAGAACCTTCCACTTCATGGTCAATCGCTTTTCCGATATCATGCAGGAGACCCGCCCGTTTCGCCAGATGGATATCATCACCCAGCTCGGCTGCCAACAGACCGGCCAAATGCGCCACTTCCATCGAATGTTGTAGCACATTTTGTCCATAGCTCGTCCGAAATTTCAACCGGCCCAGAATTTTGATCAGATCCGGATGGAGACCGTGTATACCCGTTTCAAAGGTGGCTTGTTCACCGTATTCCCGGATCCGTTCATCTACTTCTTTGCGGGATTTTTCCACCATCTCTTCGATTCGAGCCGGATGGATCCTGCCATCAGCCACCAGCTTTTCCAAGGCCACACGGGCCACTTCTCTTCGAATGGGATCAAATCCGGAAAGAATCACCGCCTCCGGCGTGTCGTCGATAATCAGATCGATTCCGGTCAATGTTTCCAATGCACGGATGTTACGGCCTTCACGTCCGATAATTCTTCCTTTCATCTCATCATTGGGAAGTGTGACCACAGATACAGTAGTCTCTGCCACATGATCTGCGGCACATCGCTGGATCGCCAGGGAGAGGATGCTCCGCGCCCGCTTATCGGCTTCTTCCTGAGCCTGTTGCTCCATCTCCTTGATCATTTGCGTCGTCTCATGTTTCATCTCATTTTCTACTTTGGACAAAATCAGTTGCTTCGCCTCATCCGTGGTCAATCCAGACAAGCGTTCCAATTCCGCCACCTGGCCCCGGTAAAGCTCATCGATCTTCTCTTTCTGGTCCCGAATGGCTTCTTCCCGTTGGCTGAGAGTGTCCTCCCGATTTTCTTGGCTCTCCTGTTTCTTGTCCAAAGTCTCTTCCTTCTGCATCAGACGACGCTCCAACCTGGCCAGATCGTTGCGCTGTTCGCGAAGCTCCTGTTCCGCCTCCGTCCGCAGACGGTGTACCTCATCCTTGGCTTCCAGAATGTTTTCCCGCTTCAACGTTTCCGCATCGCTTCTCGCTTTATCGATGATCTGTTCCGCCTCTTTTTCGGCACTGCCGATCCGGGCTTCCGCTGTCAATCTCCGCATCCGGTACCCGATGGCCGCACCCAGACCCATTACGAGGAGGAACAGGAGTAACCACACGAGAAAATCAGTCGCCTCAATCGCTACCCACCTCCTCCCTTCCCCAAGTATAAAACAAGACCGATCCGCCTCGGTCTGTTTTGCATCACATGCTTACACGAGACTCCACAGGCCTCCCGTATATTTGGCAAGAGACGGGAATCTCCTAATTCGTCTCTCTTCCGGATCAGGTCAAATCCCTTCCACAGCTGAAACAAAAAAATTCCCGATCCTATGATAAAGCTCCCGCCCGGTATCAACAGTGGGCACTTACATATCCCTGAGTAAGCATCTTCCAAGCCAATTTAAGGATTTTAGATGCACTCCAATTGTATTATTTACCCGGCCTCATTGTCAAGAACACCGGGAATGCGAACCAGAGTTTCCCCACCTCTCATCTGGACCTGAAAGACGCGATCCGCCCCTTCCGTCAGATGGGAATTGTGGCTGACCAGAATCACCTGTCGACCAAACATCTCTGCAGTCGCTTTGAGAAATTCCAGCATGGGAAGCACATACTCCGCACTAACATGCTTTCCCGGCTCGTCCAGAATCAAAGGACCCTCCGGTCGGGGGCGGAAGGTTTCCACCATCGCTACCCTCAGTGCCAAGGAGATGATATCCACCACGCCCCCTCCACGAGCATCCTGGGGTTTGGTCTTTACCGGAGTCCCTTCCCAGTCGGTAATCACATAAAACTCAGCTACCGATTTGCCACCGTGCTCCAACAGCTCAATTTCAAAGCGAAACTGCGGTCCGAATACATACTGAAGGGCATTGGTGACCAGTGTCTCAATTTGCTCCTTCGCTTGCAGCCGGGCATGTTCAGCCGACCCCTGCAAGAGAACTCTCACCTTTTCGAAAAGGTCTCGTTCCTTTTCTCCATCTCGCCGCTGGTTTTCCATATCATCCAAGAGCTCCTGCAACCCGTTTCTCTCCGTCTCTCGGATCAGTACTTCCTTCTTGGCTGATGACAAAGCTTCGCATAACGCATGCAGTTCACTTACTTGATCAATGGTTGCGGTTCACCTCCTCCGGCAAAAGGTTCCACGCCTACCGAATCCGCCTCTCAATC
>CAUGKZ010000393.1 GCA_959600065.1 uncultured Kroppenstedtia sp.
GACAATACCGCCCGGATCCGCCAGGTTCGCAAAGATATCGCCCGTTGCAAAACGGTGGTGCATGAACGCGAACTCGGGATTGAAAGGAGGAAACAGGCATGACCGAAGAACGCAACCGTCGCAAGGTTCGCGTGGGCAAGGTCGTCAGCGACAAGATGGATAAAACGATCGTCGTTGCGGTGGAAACCTATAAAAAAGACTCTCTGTACGGGAAGCGCGTGAAGTACAGCAAAAAATTTAAAGCCCATGATGAAGAGAACAGCGCCAAAACGGGAGACGTCGTGAAAATCATGGAAACCCGTCCGTTGTCCAAGGACAAACGGTGGCGCCTCGTAGAGATTGTGGAAAAAGCTGTCATCGTTTAACCAGATCTGACTGGCGGAAGGAGGGATACCGATGATTCAGCCGCAAACCCGTTTGCGCGTTGCAGACAACTCCGGGGCTAAAGAACTGATGTGCATCAAAGTTTTAGGCGGTTCCAAGCGAAAATCGGCTGGGATCGGCGACGTGATTGTCGCATCGGTGAAACAGGCTACACCCGGGGGCGTTGTCAAAAAAGGTGAGATTGTGAAATGCGTGGTGGTTCGTTCCAAACGCCCGAGTCGCCGTCCGGACGGATCCTATATTCGATTTGACGAAAACGCCGCCGTTGTGATCCGGGACGACAAAAGCCCGCGGGGGACCCGGATCTTCGGACCCGTCGCGCGAGAGCTCAGGGAACATGAATTTATGAAAATCATTTCGCTGGCTCCGGAAGTGCTCTGATTTTCCATGCCACAGAGCCTGTAACGACCGGTTGAAGGAGGTGCCGACATGGCCAAGCGACCGAACAAACTGCACATCAAGAAAGGCGATACCGTGATTGTACTGCGGGGCAAAGATGCCCCCACACGTGACAAGAACGGGAAATTGATCTACACCAAAGGGCGCGTCCTGAAGGTCTACCCTGCAGAACGCCGCGCGTTGGTGGAAGGGGTTAACATGGTGAAAAAGCACTCCCGCCCGACCCAGGACAATCCGCAAGGGGGCATTATCGAGCAGGAGGCTCCGATCCATATCTCCAACTTGATGCTGGAGGACCCGAAAACAAAACAGCCGACCCGAGTGGGTTACAAATTTATCGAAGACAAGGGTGGCAAACAGACAAAAGTTCGCTACGCCAAGAAGTCCGGCGAAGTGGTCGACTGACGTCCGGATCGGAAAGGAGGATGGAAACCGTGGCAATACTTCCATTGAAAGAACGGTACAAACAGGAAATTAGCCCATCCCTGATGAAGAGGTTTGATTACACCTCACCGATGCAAGTTCCTAAGGTCGAAAAAGTTGTTATCAATATGGGCGTCGGGGAAGCAGTCCAAAATGCGAAAGTGCTCGACGGAGCCGTGGAAGATCTGGCTCAGATTTCAGGTCAGAAACCTGTGGTGACCCGAGCCAAAAAGTCTATCGCCGGTTTCAAGCTACGGGAAGGGATGCCGATTGGAGCCAAAGTGACTCTTCGCGGCGAGCGGATGTATGACTTTCTCGATAAGCTCATCAACGTCGCTTTGCCCCGGGTTCGGGATTTTCGCGGAATTTCCCCGAAAGCTTTCGACGGTCGTGGGAATTACACCCTGGGCTTGAAGGAACAGTTGGTCTTCCCGGAAATTGAATACGATAAAGTGGATAAGGTTCGAGGGATGGATGTGGTGATTGTCACCACTGCCGATACAGATGAGGAAGCCCGTGAACTGTTGACCCAAATGGGAATGCCTTTCCGTAAACAGTGAACGGAGGAACCTATGGCACGACATTTTAATCAAAGGAGGGAATCCGTTGGCCAAGAAATCGATGATCACCAAAGCGAAAAAGAATCCGAAGTTCAAAGTCCGGGGCTACACCCGTTGTGAACGCTGCGGACGGCCGCACTCCGTGATTCGGAAGTTCCGTCTTTGCCGGATTTGTTTCCGTGAACTGGCTTATAAAGGGCAGATTCCCGGCGTCAAAAAAGCGAGCTGGTAATGGAGAGTGGAAGGAGGGATAACGCATGGTGATGACTGACCCGATTGCCGACATGCTGACCCGGATCCGTAATGCGAATCAGGTTCGACACGAGAGCCTGGAGTTGCCTGCGTCCAAGCTGAAGCGGGAAATTGCGGATATCTTGAAGCGGGAAGGTTTCATTCGTGACGCTGAGTATATCGAAGACGGGAAACAGGGGGTCCTCCGGATCTTTCTGAAGTACGGTCCTAACAACGAGCGTGTGATTACCGGACTGAAACGGATCAGCAAGCCTGGTCTGCGCGTCTATGTCAATAAAAATGAAATCCCGCGCGTACTCCGCGGTCTGGGTATCGCAGTCCTGTCGACCTCCAAAGGAGTTATGACAGACAAGGAAGCCCGTCAATCCAGTGTGGGCGGTGAAGTGCTGGCTTACATCTGGTAAGTACTGCATACGGACGGAGGTGAACGAGATGTCACGTATCGGTCGGAAACCGATCTCCATCCCCAACGGGGTGGAAGTAAAAGTGAACGGTACCGAAGTGACGGTCAAAGGTCCCAAGGGGACGTTGACCCGTGTATTGAACCCAGAAATCAACATTAAAGTGGAAGAGAACCAAGTG
>CAUGKZ010000394.1 GCA_959600065.1 uncultured Kroppenstedtia sp.
CCAGGGTCGCTTTCCGCTCCCGGGTCTCGCTATGCGCTCTTTGCAAGAGATCGGATCCGTCCCCGTCCCCTCAAACCATATTTTACGATGGGGGCAAGGGGAAGAGCGAAAGGGTCGTTTCCTTCCCATCATCCACTTGATGGTTCATCAACAGCCCTGAACGACAAGCAATATTGAGCAATAGTGTAGTGTATTGTTTCTACCGTCCATTTATTATCACAATCTTGTCATTCGAGATTTGTAACCGTTGTCAACTGTACGAATATTCCTCCCCGTGACCATTTTCGTGCAAAGGAGTGGATGGACATGTCCTTGTTGGAGATCCTCAACTTGATCGCGTTTCTCGCGGTGTTTGGGTATGCTTTTTACCTGTTTGCCAAAGTGGTCTATTCCCGCTACATGTATGTTCGACTGGGAAAACCGGCGGATTTCTCCGCTGATATGAAGTTTCGGATGCATCAGCTTTGGGTCTATGTTTTCGGTCAGAAGAAACTGATGAAAGATCCTAAAAGCGGAATGATGCACGTCATCCTGTTTTACGGTTTTATCATTATCCAGTTTGGAGCCTTGGATCTATTTATCAAGGGACTGTTCCCCGGAAAGCATTTACCCTTGCCAGCCTATCCGGTGTTTACGCTGATCCAAGAGATTACGGTCTTCACCGTGCTCTTGGCCACCCTGTATTCCTTCTATCGGCGGTTTATCGAGAAGTTGCCCCGCCTCAAACGCGGTTTTAAAGCTAGCTTGGTGGTTATCTTTTTGACCGTTTTGATGACCTCCATCCTCTTTTCCGCCGCTTTTGAGCATTACTGGGGTTTGTCGGAGCCGTTGCCGACCTGGGCGACACCGGTCTCATCTGTGATCGCCTTAGCATTCTCCTGGATGACACCGTCGGCGGCAGCCGTGATGTTCTATATTTTTTGGTGGATACACACCTTGGATGTGTTGGCTTTTCTGGTCTATGTGCCCCAATCGAAACACTTTCACTTGCTGGTAGCCCCAATCAACTGGTTTCTCAAGCGTCAGACGCCGCCGGGCAAGTTGAAACCCATCGATTTTGAAGACGAATCCTTGACGGAGTATGGCGTCAACAAAATCGAGGAGTTTGACCAAAAGGACCTGATCGATCTTTATGCCTGTGTGGAGTGTGGTCGTTGTACCAATGTCTGTCCTGCTACCGGAACGGGAAAGATGCTTTCCCCGATGGATCTTTTGGTCAAGATGCGGGATCATCTGACGGAGAAAGGGGCGGCTATCACCTCCAAGAGTCCCTGGATGCCGGCTTATGCCTTCAGCGGACCTAATGCCGCCACGGAGGTGGCCGTGACTCGGGAAGAGGATGGAGGCTACGAGTATCCCGTAGAGTTGATCGGAGATGTTATCACAGAAGAAGAGTTGTGGGCCTGCACCACCTGCCGCAATTGTGAAGATGCCTGTCCCGTCTCCAATGAGCACGTGGGCAAAATTATCGACATGCGACGCCACCTCGTGATGACCCAAGGGAAGATGCCAGCGGAAGCCACCCGTACCTTCCAAAACATTGAGCGCCAGGGAAATCCTTGGGGGTTGAGCAAAAAGGATCGGGAGAAATGGCGGGAGGAGCTTGGGGAAGGCATCGCGGCTCCCACGGTGAAGGAACAGAAAGAGTTTGAATATCTGCTCTTTGTCGGTTCCATGGGTTCCTACGACAACCGGAGCCAAAAGGTGATTCATTCTCTCGTGAAGTTGCTCAATCATGCGGGAGTCCAATTTGCCATGTTGGGTAAAAAGGAGAAAAACTCGGGAGATACCGCCCGTCGGATGGGAAATGAGTTTTTGTTCCAGCAACTGGCGATGGATAACATTGCCCAGTTCCAAAAATATAATGTGAAAAAAATTGTGACTGCTGATCCCCATGCCTATAATGTGTTTAAAAACGAATATCCCGACTTTGGTCTGGAAGGAGTGGAAGTATACCACCATACGCAGCTGTTGGCGGAGTTACTCAGAGAAGGGCGTCTGCAACCGGTGAAGGAAGTGAAAGAGAGGGTCACGTATCATGACTCTTGTTACCTGGGCCGGTACAACGGCGAGTACGATGCCCCCCGTTTGATCTTCCAGTCGATCCCGGGAGTGGAGCTCGTGGAAATGGAGCGGAACCGGGAGAATGGGATGTGTTGCGGTGCCGGGGGCGGGATGATGTGGCTGGAGGAACAGTCAGGGGTTCGGGTCAACACCGCCCGGACAGAACAAGCTCTCGCTGTCGATCCCACCTTGATTGGAAGTGCCTGCCCCTATTGTCTGACGATGATGAGTGATGGCACCAAAGCGAAAGAAATGGAGGAGAACGTAAAAACCATGGATGTGGCCGAGGTGTTGGCGATGTCGGTGGATTTTGAGGAACAGCCAGCTCCGGTAACCGAAGGCGTCCACTGATCGGTTGAGAGGGATTCCACGGTTTCATATCGAGTGACTTGGGTTCGTAAGTGCTTGGGCACCTCAGGGTGTAACCCCATCCCGACCGGCCAAGATTGATGCAATCACAATGCTTTGAAGTAACAGGCAAGCCAATTCCCTGGGGGGATCCCTCAGGGTTAATTTTTTTAAGGGAAATAAT
>CAUGKZ010000395.1 GCA_959600065.1 uncultured Kroppenstedtia sp.
GTCGCCGCATAACCGTTCTTTTTTCATTGTCTACTTGACGGGGTCAAGACCACTGTGGCATGCTTTATGAATCCGGAAGAATCTGTTCCAATCCCCTGACCATTCCCTCCAACCGCTGTAAAACTCGGTCGTAACTGGCGGGATCTATCTGTTCTGATAGCACCTCCAAGAGAGGGTCGTAATAGGATTGTACGTCTTCACCCATCTTCTGTTTCAATCGATCCACGGCTTCCCGCCACTCTTGCCCATAATACTCGATCCAGCGCAACTTCTCTTCCTCTAGATAGGCATCCACCGCTTTTTCCAACTCCGGTTTCATCCGTTCCCGCATCCGCGCTCTTCCGTTATTTTCAAGGAAATCCCGACTGTTTTTAAAAACGGTTGCTGCTTTTTTGAAGGAATCCACATCCAGCTCTGGAAAAGGCTCTCTCCACCTGGGGGAATCGACGGAGGGAAAGGTATTCGGTCCTGGCGGCAGACTTTCGTTCAGCTTCCGATAAGCGTCACCCATGGATCCCGCATGTTCTTCCAGCCTTCGCCCTATCCAACGATCCACCCGGAGTGAAGTGGCCCGCAATTCCTGCAACAATTCGTAGCGCAGGAATTCTATAATCTCCCGCATGCAACTGCGAATTCTTTCTTTGATCCGGCTCCCCTCACTCAACACGGAAGGGTGAAAAATCTCGACAAAGACATCCTGGTAGCGGAGAAAAAGACGCTGTCTCACATAGTACAGAAGCTCTTCAATCTCCCGCCCCAGCACATGTGCATCGGTACGGGGATCCAACTCAGACAGGATCTGAAGCACCTGTTGTCGCTCTTTGACATAGGCAACCCTTCGTTCTCTTTTCTCCTCATTCCCCTGCCGGGCATCCTCCGACAATCTTTTCAGGATCGCCTGGGCCCGTTTTAGATCCGATGTCATCCCGTGGAGAGAAACCGACATCAGATCCACATTCAGAAACTGTGCAAAGGCCTGTTCAAAGGCATCCATCCCAGAACCTGCTGGCGATGGTCCCCGCTCTCCCCCTTGTGTGGCCAATAGACTGGAAACCACAAATAGGCGGGGATGACGAATCCCATATCCCAGCAATTGCTCCCGGAGATAAGCGATCACATCCTCCATCTCTTCCCTGGAGGCAGCCAGATCAGCAGCATTCATGACAAAGAACATTTTATCCATGGCAAAGGCATCTTTCACCCGTCCCAGTTGGATGAGGAACTCACGGTCCGCCCGGGAAAAAGCATGATTGTAATAAGTGACGAACAAAACCGCATCCGCCTCCTTGATATAGCGGAAGGCAGTCTCTGTATGACGGGCATGGATGGAGTCCGCCCCCGGCGTATCCACCAGGGTGATTCCCTGGCGGGTGAGAGGGCAGTCAAAATATAGTTCTGCCAACTCGACAAAACAGGAGCGGGATTCCATCGCCACGTACTGGCCAAAATCCTCCAGAGACATGCGACGGGTGTTCCCCAGATCCCCGGACACCTCCTCGTATCCCTGAGCCACGGCCCGCAGAAATGGCAGAACTGTCTTCTGCCCAGGATCCTCCGGTTCCGGCAGAGACCTCCACTCCCGGGTCGCCTTCACTGCCTCTGCCAAGGAGGAGACTTCCTTGCCGAACCGACTCCAAGCCTGTTTCAGTTCCTCCAACAAATCCGTCTCTCTCTTGAATCGGATCACGACTTCTCCATGGGCATGATCTGAATCCGGAGCCGTGATTCGATTGATGGCAGCCGTGGTTGGATGAGGAGAAACCGGGAGGACGTTCTCCCCCATCAAGGCATTGGCAAAGGAGGATTTTCCCGCACTGAAAGCTCCAAACAAGGCCACCGTGAAGCGCCGGTTCTCCACCCGCTTCCGCTTCTCCTCCAGTTCCCGTCGGATCGGAGCCAACGCCCGCACAGCGGATATCTCCGTCTCCGCTTCACAGATGTGGCGAAGCGCCTCTTCTGTATGATCTCGGGCAGAGAGAGGCGAACCCGAGTTTAGCGTCTCCAGTTCCACCGAAGCAGGGTTGTCAAAGTCGAGATTTTGGAGCAGGGGATCTGAGGAGAGGATCGGTTCCTCCTCGCGCAAGAGGGCATCTATCGCCACTTTGTCCACTTCTGGTTCCTGCTCACCTGCCAGGACTTGCTGCAACTGTCGGGAATGGAGTTGCTCTTCCTGCAAGATTTGACCGATCTCCACAGCGGACTCCCACAACCTCCGCAATCGGGTCTCTTCTGCCTCTACCTCGGCTAATTCCTCCTGAATCCGTTCCAATAGCAGCGTAGACATCGAATCAAAATATTCTTTTGCTTGCTGTCGTGCCTCCCGTTTGATCCGCTCGGCCAAGTCCCCAGTGTACTTGAGCAGATAATCCCCGGTGAGTCCAGCCCCTTCCCGGACCGTCTCCCTCAACCCATTCAGCTCCAAGGGGCTCTCCAACGCGTAGACAGCTTCCCCTCTTTCCTCCGTGTACACCCCCTTCGCCTTTAAATAACGGATCAAATACTGTTTGATATGAACGTCCAACTGGGTATCCACCGTCTGTTTCAGTTTGTCATAAAAGGTGCGAAAACGACGTTCTTTCTCCTTCGCCGTCT
>CAUGKZ010000396.1 GCA_959600065.1 uncultured Kroppenstedtia sp.
GATCTCCCCACCCAAAATATGGCTAATCAACACGCCTGATGTGGAAGCCATGATTCGTCATTGCCAGACGGATCCTTACATTGTGATCAGTCCCCACATGGCGATCCCCCACGCCTCACCGGATGAAGGTGTAAAAGAAGTTTCGATGAGTCTGCTCCGACTGAAACGAGGAGTGGAATTTGCCAAGGATTACTCCATTCATCTGGTGATTGTTATTGCGGCGATGGCTAAAAATCAGCATTTACGTGCCTTGATGCAACTGATGAAATTAGCTGCAAATCCAGAAGATCGCAACGCTATGATCCAAGCGCGATCCGCTACAGACATCCATGAAACCATTAAAAACTATGCCGAATCAAGTTGAAACCAAGATTTCAACGCAGGGACACATATAGAGGTGAGGAAGCAAGTGAGGGATTTATATTTCGATGAATCATTGATTTTGAAAGACTTGCAGGCCCAAAGTCCAGATGAGGTACTGGAATTGATGGCTGCCAACCTGCTGGCCAAAGGACTGGTGAAAGAGAGTTTCGTAAGGGCAGTCATCGACAGGGAAGGAAAGTTTGCGACGGGTTTGCCCACCCACGGGGTATCTGTGGCGATCCCCCATACGGATCCAGAACACGTCAAACACCAGACCCTCAGTTTAGGAATATTAAAAGAACCGGTTGATTTTGGAATTATGGGTGAAGCCACGGCCCAAACTCCAGTCAAGTTAGTGTTTATGCTTGCAATGGCTGAACAGGACACTCAGCTATCCCTGCTTCAGAAGTTAATGGGGATTTTTCAGAATCCAGAAATCCTATCGTCACTTGCAGAGGAGGAGAATCGATCCAATATCAAAAGGATACTGGTTGATCAACTGGCTGTGATTGTAAAGGAGGTGAACTGACATGAAGAAAAAACAGGTGTTGGTCGCATGTGGAGCTGGTATTGCCACTTCCACCGTTGTTAATAACGCAATTGAGGAGATCTGCAGAGAGAACGGTATCCAGTGCGATCTCGTGCAAATCAAAATTACAGAAGTGGGTTCATATCTGGATACAGCCGATTTATTAATCAGTACTACGATCGTTCAAAAAGAATATCCTTTTCCCGTCATCAATGGTAGAGCTTTTCTGACCGGAATCGGATTGGATGATGTAAAGAAACAAATCCTTGAAGAACTGAAAAAATAACTTCTGTTCTTCCCGGTTCCGTATCTGCTGAAAGCACGGAATCGGGAAGTTTCAACAGCTGAGGAGGAACCCCCATGCAATCGATGATCGATGCTCTGCAAGCTTTTCTCGATCTGGGAGCAACTGTGATCTTGCCGGTGGTCATTTTCTTACTCGGTCTGTTGTTTGGGCAAAAACCCGGCAAGGCCTTTCGTGCTGGGTTGACCATTGGTGTTGCTTTTGTAGGGATCTTTTTGATTGTCGATCTGCTCGTAAACAATTTGGGTCCGGCTGCTCACGGGATGGTAAAGAGATTCGGGGTTGAATTGAGTGTGATTGATGTGGGTTGGCCCGCCGCCGCTTCTATTTCGTGGGCTTCACCCATTGCGGCATTTGTACTTCCCCTTGGTTTGGTACTAAACGTGATCATGCTTGTCACGAGAACGACCAAAACCATGAACGTAGACATCTGGAATTTCTGGCATTTCTCCTTTATGGGTGCGATTGTATACGCTTTATCTGGAAGTATCATTCAGGGGTTGATCGCGGCACTCCTATTCGAAATCATTTGTTTGAAGATTGCGGATTGGACGGCTCCCATGCTTGAAAAATATTTTGATCTTCCGGGAATCTCGGTTGCGACAGGAAGCACGGTTTCTTATGCTCCTCTCGGCATTCCGCTGGTAAGGCTAGTTCAAAAAATACCGGTCGTAAAAAACTGGAATGCAGATCCGGAAACGATTCAAAAGAGATTTGGCATCTTCGGTGAACCGATTTTTATGGGGTTGGCCCTCGGTGTGGCACTGGGCTTGTTGGCGGGTTATTCTGTGGGCGAAACGATTGAGATCGGAATGGCGATGGCTGCGGTGATGGTGCTAATGCCTCGAATGGTGAAACTCTTGATGGAAGGCCTGATGCCTATTTCGGAGTCAGCCCGCTCCCTACTTCAGAAAAAATTCGGGGCGCAAAACATCTATATTGGCCTGGATGCGGCTGTTGCGATTGGACATCCGGCGGTCATTTCAACGGCGCTGATCCTGGTACCGATCACGGTGGCTATAGCGGTCATTCTGCCGGGGAATAACGTACTGCCATTCGGCGACTTGGCCACCATTCCATTTATCGTGGCTTTTATTGTTGGGGCTGCACGGGGAAATATCGTTCATTCCGTACTCGTCGGTACCGTCCTGATCGCATTATCCTTGTATATGGCAACGGATATTGCAGAATTTCACACGCAGATGGCTGTAGATGCCAAGTTTAATATGCCAGAAGGAGCAAGCACCATCTCCAGCATTGACCAGGGTGGAAACTTGATCAACTACGTTCTATACAAGCTGTTTGCCTTGATTAACTGATCGATCCAAGAATTTTGCTAAAAAACCCTGAATCCAGGGGAGCTTTTTGGAAAGCCCAGGAGGTA
>CAUGKZ010000397.1 GCA_959600065.1 uncultured Kroppenstedtia sp.
TGTTGGCGGTTCCTGTCAAAGACACGATCAAAGAAGTCACCCCGGATTTGGATGTGACTGGCACCCTGGAGCGAAGCCGTCTGTGGGCGGTGCAAACCCCTCAGGTTTTCCGCCGTTCCTTGTTGGTACAAGCCCATGAGGAAGGTAGGAGAAAAGGCTTGGCCGCCACTGATGATGCCATGTTGGTGGAGGCGATGGGAACCCCGGTCCGGGTGGTGAAAGGGGATTACAGCAATTTTAAGCTGACCACGCCAGAAGATATGATTCTGGCGGAGGCGATCTGGAAGATGAGGAGTCGACCGCAATGATCAGAGTGGGACAAGGGTTTGATGTACATCAGTTTGCGCAGGATCGCCCGTTGATCCTGGGTGGTGTGAACATTCCTTATTCCAAGGGGCTGGTGGGACACTCCGATGCCGATGTCCTCCTGCACACGATCACCGATGCTATACTTGGAGCATTGGGAAAAGGAGATATCGGAACTCACTTCCCCGACACGGACCCCCAGTATGAGGGAGCAGACAGTGCAAAATTACTCCGCGAAGTATGGAAAATGGCCGTTGATGCAGGCTATGTACTCGGGAATCTGGATGCGACTGTGATTGCCCAGAAACCAAAGATGGCACCCCATATTCCGGCGATCCGGGAGCGCGTCGCCCAACTGTTGCAAGCGGACTTATCCCATATTAATGTCAAGGCGACGACTACGGAACATCTCGGCTTTACCGGCCGAGAAGAAGGGATCGCTTCGATGGCAGTTGTCTGTTTGGTTCAGTCTGAGACAGTCTGTCGATAAAGCGGGGAAGCAGGGAGAGAGAGTCGTGCACTGCCTAAGCGTTTTTGCCATCCATCTAAAAGCGTTGTGACTTGGTAGGTCTAAGACGATCACGACACGAATGGGAAATGCACTGGATACGAGGGGCTTGGTGTCCTGGGGGGGGGGTGACGACTTTTTCACTAGATTGCTGGCGGGAGGATCTGGTGAGGCCTCCTTCCGAAACAGGATGAATCAACACGCAGATCTCAGCACGCACAAGAGGTGAACGGAGACCATGAAGGAAGTTCGCACGCGTTATGCGCCCAGCCCCACGGGGCATCTGCACATCGGGGGGGCTCGGACGGCGCTCTTTAGTTATCTGTGGGCCCGAAAAAATGGTGGATCCTTTGTGGTCCGAATTGAGGATACCGATGTAGAACGCAACCTGGCCGATGCCGAGCAAAAACAAATGGAAGCGTTGAAGTGGCTGGGCATCGATTGGGAGGAAAGCGTAGATGTGGGTGGCCCCCATGCGCCTTACCGTTCCATGGAACGCTTGCAGATCTATCAGGAGCACCTGCAAAAACTGCTGGCCGCCGGACAGGCCTATCCTTGTTACTGCACCCAGGAAGAGTTGGAGCAGGAGCGCGAACAGCAGTTGGCGGAAGGAAAGGCTCCAAAATACAGCGGTCGCTGTCGCCACCTGACCCTAGAAGAGCGACAAGCTTTTGAGCGAGAAGGGCGGAAGTCCTCCATCCGTTTCCGTGTGCCGGAAGATCGAGTGATTACCGTCCAGGATGAGGTGCGGGGAGAGGTCCAGTTTGAAACAGAGGGCATCGGCGATTTCATCATTCAACGTCCCGATGGACGTCCTACCTACAATTTTGCGGTGGTAGTAGACGACGCTTTGATGGAGATTACTCATGTGGTTCGGGGGGAAGAGCACATCTCCAACACTCCCCGGCAGATTCTCCTGTATGAGGCCTTGGGATTTGAGGCTCCGGTCTTTGCTCATGCTTCTCTCATCCTGAATCCCGAAGGGAAGAAGATGAGTAAACGGGATGAATCGATCATTCAGTTTATCGATCAGTATCGGGAGTTGGGCTACCTTCCCGAAGCGATCATCAATTTCTTGGTGCTGCTGGGGTGGGCGCCGGAAGGAGAGAAAGCGGAAGAGGAAATTTTCTCCCTGGATGAGCTGATTCACCTGTTCTCACTGGAGCGTGTCTCCAAAGCGCCAGCGGTGTTTGACACGGCGAAATTGAAATGGATGAACAACCACTATATCAAAGAATCCTCTCTGGAGCGGATTACCGACTTGGCCATTCCCCACTTGGCCCAGGCCGGACGGATCGGAGAACAACCCGTCGGTGAAGAGAAGGAATGGGTGACTCGCCTGGTGGGACTTTACCAGGAACAGCTAGACTATGTAGCTCAGGTGGTCGAGCTGACGGAAATGTTTTTCCGGCAGGAAGTAGCCTACTCCGATGAAGCCGAAGAGGTCCTGGCCCAAGAACAAGTCCCCACCGTGGTAGAAGCACTGATTGGCCAACTGGAATCCACGGAGGAAGAGCTGACTCCGGATACCATTAAACAGCTAATGAAGGCAGTTCAAAAGGAGACCGGCTACAAGGGGAAACAGCTGTTTATGCCAGTGCGGGCTGCCGTGACTGGCGAGGTGCATGGACCGGATCTGAGAGAGACGATCTCCCTGTTAGGAAAAGAGACGGTGCTGTCCCGATTGAAGGGTTTCTTGCAGCGGCAGGCTTGAACCTTTTTCCTGCTGACGGTCGTTATTGTGGTCAGTGA
>CAUGKZ010000398.1 GCA_959600065.1 uncultured Kroppenstedtia sp.
GGGTCAATTGCCGCTGATATTTGGAAGATGTCCCCGTTACTCGGCGGGGCAGAATTTTACCCCGTTCGCTGATGAACTTCCGGAGTAGATCCACATCCTTGTAGTCGATGTATTGGATCTTGTTAACTGTGAAATAACAGACTTTCCGGCGCTTATTTCCGCGACGGCGGGCCATGGAAAGACCCCCTTTCCCGTAAAAGTTTCACTGGATCTCACAATCATTTCAAAAGGGCAGATCATCATCGGAAATATCGATCGGTTTACCGTCATCCGCAAAAGGATCGCTGGAGGGGCCCCGGTTGTCCTGCTTCTTTTCAAAACCGCTGTCGCCATAATCTCGGTTAGATCCGGAACCGGAGCTGGCTTGAGATCGCGATTCCAAAAATTGAACGTTTTCGGCGACCACTTCCGCCACCTTGATCCGACGGCCTTCTTGATTTTCGTAACTGCGGATTTGAAGACGCCCTTCCACAGCGACCAGGCGCCCCTTTTTCATGTAATTGGCTACAGTTTCCGCCAGCTGGCGCCAAGCCACGATATCGATGAAGTCCGCTTCCCGCTCTCCCTGCTGGTTGGTAAAACGGCGGTTGACCGCCAAATTGAAACTGGTGACCGCCACCCCACCGGGAGTGTAGCGAAGTTCAGGGTCCCTGGTCAACCGGCCGATCAGAACCACTCTGTTTAACATCGGCAACCCCTCCCTAAAGCCGATTTTGGTTCCTCCGTAACATACCCTTTACTTTTTGTCGTCAATGTTGATCACCATGTGGCGAATCACATCATCATCCAACTTCAGTTGACGTTCCAATTCGTTTACGGTGTCAACGTTGCCGGTGAAGGTCGCCACGGTGTAAATCCCATCGCGGTGGTCATTGATCATATAGGCCAGACGGCGCTTGCCGAAGTGTTCCATCTCGACGGATTCCCCGCTGTTGTCAGCGATGATTTCCCGAAATTTCTCACGGTGAGCATTGACTTTTTCCTCGTCCAGATCTGAACGCAGGATATACATCAACTCGTATTTGTGCATGCTGTTCCACCTCCTTTTGGACTGAGACGGCCCCGCAGTTGTGCAGAGCAAGGAGTGAATAGTCCATATTCACGATACTGTATTCTATCAAAGATACCTGTAGAAGGCAAGGTCCACCGATTTTTACACATTGAATCGAAAATGCATCACGTCTCCATCTTTCACCACATACTCCTTGCCTTCCGAGCGTAGCAGTCCCTTCTCCCGAGCCCCGGCCAGAGAACCGGCTTGGTCCAGGTCTTTGAAAGAGACCACTTCGGCCCGGATAAAACCCCGCTCAAAGTCGGAGTGGATCACACCGGCGGCCTGCGGTGCCCGGGTTCCTTCCCGAATCGTCCAGGCCCGTACCTCTTTTTCCCCGGCAGTAAAATAGGTAATCTGTTCCAGCAGGCGATAAGCCGCCGCCACCAGACGATCCAATCCCGATGCGGACAGTCCCAGCTCAGACAGAAATTGAGCCCGCTCTTCCCCTTCCAACTCCGCAATCTCCGCCTCCAACTGGGCGCTGATCGTCACCACCTCCGCTCCTTCTTCCTCTGCTTGCTTGCGCAGGGCTTGGACATGGGGGTTGGAATCAGGATCGGATACTTCGTCTTCCGACACATTGGCCGCATAAAGCATTTTCTTCAAGGTAAGCAGATGGAGAGAGCGGACGCATTCCAACTCCTCCTCCTCCAACTTCAACCCCCTGGCCGGTTTTCCCTCTACCAAAGCTTGGTGCAGTTTCTCCAAGACTTCGTGTTCCTTTTTGGCGTCGGCATCGCCGCTCCGCTTCTGACGGGCAACCCGATCCAGCCGCCGTTCCACAGTTTCAAGATCCGCCAGGACCAATTCCAGATTGATGGTCTCCATATCCTCGACAGGATTCACTCCGCCAGAGACATGGGTGATATTCTCATCTTCAAAACAGCGGACCACATGAATGATCGCATCCACTTCACGAATATGGGACAAAAACTGGTTGCCAAGGCCTTCTCCTTGACTGGCACCCTTGACCAAACCAGCAATATCTGTAAATTGAAAGGATGTAGGGATGATCCGTTGGGGGTTGACGATCTCTGCCAAGCGATTCATCCGTTCATCCGGAACATCCACCACTCCCACATTGGGATCAATCGTGCAAAAAGGATAATTGGCCGATTCCGCACCAGCCTGGGTGATTGCGTTAAACAAGGTCGATTTGCCTACATTGGGCAGACCGACGATACCAGTTGTAAGCGACATAGACTGTCAGCTCCTCTTCATAGCAAGAAATGTCCCCACACAGGTTCTCCGCCTGATCGGCTGTTATAAATGCAGGCCTGCTGATTAGCCGTGTTGTAGTGGGGAGATCGTGTACTACCACGCTCCGATGCCATCCCACGAGGAAGTGGAGACGGTCCGCTTAAGAATCTGACCATCGGGCAGGGGTAAAGCCGGGAGGTCAGCAACACAAGAATGCATGTTGCCCCTAACCGCCCTCTCGTAAGACTTCTACGCCGGGTAGGATGGCTACCTTCATCTAGAGCTTCAGCTCCTTTAGATTGTAGTGCCTG
>CAUGKZ010000399.1 GCA_959600065.1 uncultured Kroppenstedtia sp.
GAGCACCTGACTTTTAATCAGGGTGTCCCAGGTTCGAATCCTGGATGGGTCACCATAGTTTATATAAAAACGATGGGTTGTTAGCTCAGTTGGTAGAGCACCTGACTCTTAATCAGGCTGTCGCAGGTTCGATCCCTGCACAACCCACCATATACATATGCGGAAGTGGCTCAGGGGTAGAGCATCGCCTTGCCAAGGCGAGGGTCGCGGGTTCGAATCCCGTCTTCCGCTCCAAAAAAACACCTGTCGAGATCGACAGGTGTTTTTGTCATTTAATTTGCTTTTGTATTTGTGTATAAGGATGCATCTGAAAAAAGATGGTTACATTCCTTCCGCTGTTGTAATCCCTAAAAATCGGTGGAATACAGAGTTATACGGAACGCCGGCTGGAGTAAAAATCACGTTATATCCTCCTTATACTCATCTTTACATCTATATAATCGTCTTTTCACACAATAGTGTATAAAGGGGGAGTTTACTGTAAAATAGGCTTCTTGCTCCATTTCGATATGATAAGATGAGATAAAGGGAGAATAGCCGCTGAGAGAAGGGGGTTTCTTCACATGTACAACAAAGACATCACTATCGTCGGTGTTCCCATGGATTTAGGGGCAGACCGCCGGGGGGTCGACATGGGCCCCAGTGCCATACGATATGCTTCTTTAAAAGAAAAGTTGTCCGAACTGGGGTGCAATGTAAAAGACGCTGGCAATTTAGCAGTTCCCACCCCGGAATCATATAAAGTGGGATCATCCAAATTGAAATATTTGCGTGAAATTACCCAAGTATCTGAGGAATTGGCCGTTACCTTGGATCATGAGATTCAAAAGGGCCGGTTCCCTTTAGTGTTGGGAGGAGACCACAGCATTGCGATTGGCACGATTGCCGGTGTAGCCAAGCATTACAAACGGCTGGGAGTCATTTGGTTTGACGCTCATGGGGATCTGAATACCGCTGATACCAGTCCCTCGGGAAATATCCATGGGATGCCGCTTGCTGCCAGCTTAGGGATCGGTCACTCTGATCTTGTGAACATCAGTGGTTTTTCTCCCAAAGTTCATCCGGAGAATGTAGTGGTGATCGGAGCCCGTGATCTCGATGAAGGTGAACGAACGTTGATTCGCCAACAGGGGATCCAGGTTTTTACCATGCATGACATCGACCGTTTGGGCATGGGAGCCGTGATGGAAGAAACTCTGCGCATCGTGACCGATGGGACTGACGGCGTTCATCTGAGCCTCGACTTGGATGGCCTGGATCCCCATGATGCTCCCGGTGTGGGAACGCCGGTGGTTGGTGGAATCACCTATCGAGAGGGGCATTTGGCGATGGAGATGTTGGCAGCTTCCCATCGTCTCACCTCTGCTGAATTTGTGGAAGTCAACCCGATTTTGGATCATGGCAATCGGACGGCCCAAGCTGCTGTCGCCCTGATCGGTTCCGTATTCGGTGAAAAGGTGCTTTGAACCAGGCGTGTTGATTGGCCATATTCTAGGAAGGAAATCAGGTCGGCTGGTGGGGCAAGAGATCGTAGCCGTCCCGCTATTCCCGTCCCCTCAAGCAATGTTTTTGCGATGGGGCAATGTTCCATCATCCACTTGATGTTTAATCAACATCCCTGGCTTTGAACTTTGAAAAAGAAAAGAAAGATTCCCGGCTCAAAAAAGGGCCGGGAATTTTTGTGTTCAGAGAATTAAAAAGTCGAGGACTACCCTGTTGAGTCTAGTTAAAAAATGACTCTCTAATCCGTTTGGTATATTTTGAGGTACAGACCCCTGGATCGTGTTGAAATAAGTAGAAATTCCGCCAATGATCCATTACCATAATGATTGGAAAAAGCAACAATTTCATTCACAGCCGGAAGGATGAGACGGGCCTCACTGGACAAAGGTCAAGAAAAGATAGGAGCGGGAAGTTTTTTATGAAGAGATTGCCGGCAAAACTCAGAATGGATGGGTCATTGGAAAAGGCGGGAAAGGGTGATGACGAATACACGATAGATGAGAAAAAATGGATCACTCTTGCACAATCCGGAGATCAAAACGCCTTTATCCAATTGATCCGACCTTATGAACATCCTCTTTATCTGTTGGCTTACAGAAAACTGCAGCATCCTCAGGAGGCGGAGGACATCGTTCAGGAGACCTTACTGCGTGCTTATCTCCACCTAGGTCGATTCAACTGCGGGAACCAATTTTCCGCCTGGATTTACCGGATTGCGAGCAACCTTTGTATCGACCGGATCCGCAAGAAAAAGGCCGAATTTTATTTGGATGCCCCCTTGGATCGGGGAAAGGAATGCTGTCTGTACCAATTCATTCCTGCTACTGATAAAACTCCGGAGGAACACTTTTTTGAGAGGGAACAGCGGCGAGAAGTCCGGCGGGCGATGCATGAGCTTCCCAGTCATTATCAGTCGGTCATGTTTATGAGATATATGAAGGAAATGCCTCTAGCGGAAATCGGTGAAGCATTATCTATGCCTGTCACCACGGTTAAAACCCTAGTGCATCGCGGGAGAAAAGCCCTCGTCAAACAACTTATACCTACTTATTGAT
>CAUGKZ010000400.1 GCA_959600065.1 uncultured Kroppenstedtia sp.
CTCCATTTTCCCAAGGCAATGCGGTGGGGCAATCGTCGGACACGGTTTATTCGCCCGGTACGGTGGCTGGTCTGTCTCTTTGGAGAAGAAGTGATACCGGTAGAGTGGGCGGGTGTGACCGGCGGGAATCGCACCTTTGGACACCGGTTTCTGGGTGGACAAACCGAGATTAAACAACCAGTGGACTATGTAGAGACGCTTCGTCAACAGAAAGTGATGGTTGACATCGAGGAGCGACGGAAAGAGATCCGCCAGCAACTCCGGCGGATGGAGGAGCAGAAGGGATGGCGGATCCCCGTGGATGAAGAGTTGCTGGAGGAGGTCACCCATTTGGTGGAGATGCCCACCGCTCTTTCCGGCTCTTTTGATGAGCGGTTTCTTGAGCTGCCGGAAGCTGTTCTGATCATCACGATGCGGGAGCATCAACGCTATTTCCCGGTCAGGGACCAAAACCACCGTCTGTTACCCCATTTTGTCACCGTGCGAAACGGCGACAGCCGGGCTTTGGAGAAAGTGGCCAAGGGCAATGAAAAAGTGCTGTCCGCACGCCTGGCGGATGCCCGCTTTTTCTATGAAGAGGATCTGAAATTGTCCATCTCCACTGCGGTGTCCAAGCTGGATCAGGTGGTCTATCTGGAGGGATTGGGCAGTGTGGGAGATCAGGCACGGCGGATTCGGAAGCTGACGAAAGAACTGGCGGATCATCTGGGTCTGGAGGATTCGGAACGGAGCCGGCTGTTCCGTGCGGCGGATATCTGCAAGTTTGATCTGTCTACCCAGATGGTGGATGAATTTCCCGAGTTGAGCGGGGTAATGGGTGAGGACTATGCCCGTCGGGCAGGGGAAGATCCGGAAGTGGCTCAGGCGATCAAGGAGCATCATTATCCCCGTTTTGCCGGTGATCGCTTGCCTGAAGGGCAACTAGGGGCTTTGATCAGTCTGGCAGACAAAATCGATGCGGTCGTGGCCGCCTTTTCCCTCGGCATTCAACCCACAGGGTCTCAGGATCCCTACGGTTTGCGCAGAAAGGCCTCTGCAGTGGTTCATATTTTGATGGACCGGGGCTGGAATCGATTGCCCCTGTCGCTGCTGATCGACCTCTCTCTAAACCGCCTGCAAGCCGATGGCTGGCTGCAACGGGAGAGGGAGCAAGTGAAAGAAGAGATCTCTGCCTTCTTCCATCTCCGTCTGAAAGGGGCGTTGCAGGAAGAGAAGATCCGTTATGATCTGATCGATGCAGTCCTTCTCTCCGATCTGTCAAGTCCACAAATGATGTTGGAGAAGGCACGGGTACTGATGGATGCGGTAGCCCGGGAAGATTTCAAAATGATTGTCGAAGGGTTCAGCCGAGCCTCCAATCTGGCTGCCAAAGGCGGGTCAGAACTGCAGGTCAACCGGGATCTGTTGGAGGTATGGGCGGAACGGCAGTTATACGCTTCCATCCGCTCCGCTACCGAAGATTTCACTGCGGCAGAGGAGAAGCTGGATGCAGAAGGCATGTTTGCTGCCATCGCCAAACTGGCTCCAGCCATTCACCGGTTTTTTGACGACGTGATGGTCATGGTGGAAGATGAGACGACCCGTATCAATCGTCTGGCTTTACTTCAGGAGACGGATCGCTTGACGAAGAGGTTTGCTGCCTTTAACAAAATCGTGTTTTCATCCTGAATCAATTCTGAAAAGGGACGGTACAGACCGTCCCTTTTTGTTTAAAAAATCGCCTTGAAAACAGTTGCGAAAAACCCAGCTCCAATATAGTATATACTATATCTAGATGAGTGCATTAAGTATGACATATAGTTGGATCGTGTTTTGCGTGAAGGGGGTGCAACCCAATTCAGCTTTCGGAACGCCAGGAGATAATTATACGCATCGTAAAAGATGAAGGTCCCATCACTGGGGAGCAGATCGCGGAGCGACTCCATTTGACCCGGGCTACTTTGCGGCCGGATCTGGCCATCCTGACGATGGCTGGTTTTTTGGATGCCCGACCACGGGTGGGATATTTTTATTCGGGTAAGACAGGGAATCAGCTGTTGGGTGAACACATCCGCAAGTTGACCGTGAAGGACTATAAGTCCGTCCCTGTGGTCTGTCAAGAGGAAACATCTGTCTACGATGCGATTTGTACCATGTTTCTGGAAGATGTGGGAACCTTGTATGTTGTAAAAGAAGGGGGGCTCCTCGTCGGCGTGATCTCCCGCAAGGATCTGCTGAAGAGTTCTATGGGAAATCAAGATCTGCAAACCATTCCGGTGGGAGTGATCATGACCCGTATGCCCAATATTATCAGCTGCCGTTTGGAGGACTCCCTTTTGGATGCGGCCAGCAAATTGATTCATAACCAAGTGGACTCCCTGCCTGTGGTCAAAGATGAAAAAGGCGGGGACCAACTTGAAATTGTGGGACGGATCACCAAAACGACCATCACCAAAGCCTTTGTGGAACTGGGAGAAGGCTCGTCTGTCTAAGAGTGTCAGGGGGGGGAGAGTCATTTCAAGTCAACTGCATGCACCTGTCGTCTATGTCTTGTCCGATTCGATCGGGGAATCTGCA
>CAUGKZ010000401.1 GCA_959600065.1 uncultured Kroppenstedtia sp.
TTTAGAAGTTCTGTACGGAACACCTCATCCATCAGTTTTCGAGACAACATCTGCAAAATTTTCAGATGCTCCTGACCTGCATTCTTCTCCGGAACAGCAATCATAAAGATAAGTTTAGCCTTTTCTCCATCCATACTGTTCCATTCAATACCTTCCCGTTTTATACCCAGAGCGACCCTCGCCGTGTTCACCCCATCAGATTTACCGTGGGGAATTGCAATGCCGAATCCGATGCCAGTACTCCCTTCTTTTTCTCGAAGGTACAAATCCTTCTTAAACCTCTCCAGCTGATTCAATGCTCCGCTTTGGTCGATGAGATCTGCCATCTCTTCCATCACTTCGTCTTTACTCGTACCGGTTAACTCCATTTTTACGAGATCTTCACTGATTAAGTCAGTCAGTTTCATTTGTAAATAACCCCCGCTACTGAAGTGAGTCTACAGGTTTTTTTAAGAAGTTTACCAACAATGCGGTGACAATCACCCCGGCGACGATGGAAAGGAAAAACATCGGCACATGTTCTACCGCTTGGAAGAGAGCAACGATCGGTCCTCCGTGGGGTACGTTATCTGTGACGCCACTGGCCATTGCAATCGTGGCAGCCACCATCGAACCTGCCATAATGCTAGGAATCACCCGTAACGGGTCTCTGGCAGCAAAAGGGATGGCTCCTTCCGAGATCCCCACCAGTCCCATGGCTAAAGCCGCTTTTCCAGCTTCCAATTCTTCTTTGATATACTTTTGTTTGTTGAGCAGTGAGGCGAGCCCCATACCGAGTGGGGGGACTGGAATGGCTGCAGCGATGGCTCCCATGATCGTGGGCTGACCTGCCCCGATCATCGCAGCTCCAAACAAAAACGCAACCTTATTGACAGGCCCGCCCATGTCAAAGGAGACCATCCCACCCAGAATCAGTCCGAGGATGATTTTACTCGATCCAGTCATGCTGTTTAAACCGGCTGTTAAAGCTTCCATCAAGCCAGCAATCGGGCGACCCAGGACATAGATGAATAGAACACCGATAATCACCGAGGATACCAACGGGATGATGAGAACTGGCATAATCGGCTTGATCATATCCGGCACTTTCATTGCCTTGATCGCCTTCACGATATAACCGGCCAGAAACCCTACAATAATGCCGCCAATAAAACCCGCGCCTGCTTCGCTATCGTAAAATTGTCCGTTCGCAGCGATATAACCGCCAATCATCCCTGGAGCGAGACCTGGGCGATCTGCAATGCTAACGGCGATAAAACCGGAAAGAATCGACACCATAAAGATAAAACCAATGTTGCCGATATCGTTGATCTTTTGCCAAAAAGAACCCTCAGGGATCACAAAACCTTTTTCCGTTGGAACACCACCAAATCCAAGTGAGAGAGCAATCAGCAATCCGCCTACGACAACAAAGGGAATCATATAGGAGACACCGTTCATCAGGTGACTGTATATCAGTTTCCCCTTGTTTTTATGCTTTTTCTTCTCTTCCGGCGTTGATTTCACCTGCTCCGCAATAGGCTCCTTCTTTTCTCCGTAAACATCCACTTGCCCCACTTCAAACCGTCTGATCAATTCTTCCGGTCGGTGAATCGCTTCCGTGACAGAGGTTTCAAGCAATTTTTTACCAACAAATCGCTCTTTGTCCACTTTCTTGTCTGCAGCGATGATGATACCATCCGCTTCCAGTATTTCTTGATCGGTCAGTTCGTTTTCAATCCCAATGGAGCCTTGTGTCTCCACCTTGAGTTGGACACCTATCTTTTCAGCGGTTTTTGATAACTTTTCCGCTGCCATGTAGGTATGGGCAATCCCTTTAGGACACGAAGTTACAGCCAATATTTTCATCGAATAGCCCCCTTTTCAATTGAGTAGACCCTCTCTATAGAACGGAGAGAAATTCCGGCACGGTATGCTGACCTTTTAAGCTCTTCAGCAGGGATTTGTCTTCAGAAAGGCGGTTCAAATCTTCAAATAGGCGCTGAGCCGCCTGAATATCAGTCCATTGAACCGCCAACAAAAACACGAAGGTCACCTCCTCGCCTCCCCAGTGGACCGGTTCCCGCAAACGGGCGATAGCGATCCCTGACTTTCGGATCAGTTCCGGACTTCCATGAGGAATGGCAATGCCACCGCCAATGAAGGTATGCGACAGATGTTCGCGCTCGATGACGCTTTTTCCATAAGCTTCTTCTACGTATTGCTCTTGCACGAGTGAGTCAGTCAAAAATTGAATAACCTCTAAATTATCTTGGTAATCCACATCGAGAAAGATCAGCTCGGGATGCAGATAGCGTCTAAACGCCAGATAACGCCCTGGCTTCTCCGTCGGAGGAGACAGCGGATGCTCCATCATCCGATGAATCTGCTCACATTCCTCCTCGTTGAGCAATGGAGAGATCGTAACCACCGGCAACGATAAATTGGGCAGTGGTACGGTACTGATTACAAAATCAGGTTTTACCTTTGCAATCGTCTGTCGTAATTCAAATGTAGAGACTGAGTCAGCCACCTCAAGGGATGGAAAATAGCGTTTCAGCTTAGAAACGATCAAAA
>CAUGKZ010000402.1 GCA_959600065.1 uncultured Kroppenstedtia sp.
ACGAAAGGATCTGCAAGCCTTTCTAAAACAGATCCGCTACGGCAATACCGATTTTTCCGGGGGAAACGGCCAGTATTGGCTGGAATCCTCTTCATTGAAAATATCCCCTGTAGAACAGGTGCAATTGCTCCAAGCTTTTTACACCAACCAATTCGGATTTAGCGAGAAGAATATTCAGACCGTCAAAGATACTATCCGCTTAGAAGAGAAGGCTGGCAAACAGCTTTCTGGGAAAACAGGTACAGGAGCGGTAAATCACAAAAATATCAACGGTTGGTTCATTGGCTATGTAGAGACCGGCGAGAACACTTATTTCTTCGCAACAAATATTCGAGATGACGACCATGCCCAGGGAAGTCGCGCAGCCAAGATCACCTTATCGATTTTGAAGGGGAAGGGCATATATTAGGTCCGATTGGCCCCCAGAGCGAAAGAGTGGGACTTGCCTCTTCTTTGTATCTAGGGAGCATAAGTCTCGTCAAGGTCCCTTGCGAGTGTGGCAGGTCCATTCTAAGCTACATCCCGACAAGCTCGGTCCAGGTATGGAAGGAGGACAAAATTGGCTAAAAAAGTACCCAGTATCTCAGAAGCAGAATGGGAAGTTATGAATATACTCTGGGATCAATCCCCACAAACTGCCAGTGAAGTGATCCACTCCTTGCAGGAGCACTCCGATTGGAAACCTAAAACCATCCGCACTCTATTGGATCGTCTGGTGCAAAAAAATGTGGTGGGAGTCAATCGGGAGCAAAAAGTCTATACTTTTTATCCGCTATACTCACAAAAAGATTGTCAGCACGCCGAGGCAGAATCTTTTCTGAAGCGAATTTATGGTGGCACGTTAAAATCGATGTTGGTTCAGTTTATCCAGGAAGATTCCTTAACTGAAGAGGATATCCAGGAACTGCGTTCCATGCTGAACGAAAAAAAACTCCGTAAAACGGATAAGGGGAAAGAGGACACCGAATGAGTGGCCTCTTTCCCCTTATCCATGGCTACCTCTCCAAAACCCATCGCGAGGCTGGAAGCCGATAAAAATCTTCTAAGCCCCCTGTCCACCCCGATGTAGCTGGTGAGGAAAGGTTAAAGTGATTTCCGTCCCTTTTCCCGCTTGGCTCATCACTTCGATCTCTCCCCGATGGGCTTCCACCAGGTGTTTGACGATCGCCAAGCCCAAGCCAGTTCCCCCGGATTCCCGGGAACGGGCTTTGTCCACCCGGTAAAAGCGCTCAAAGATCCGTGGCAGATCCTCCTCAGGGATCCCGATCCCCGTATCTGTCACCTGGATCCACCAGTCGGTTTCCCCTCTTCCCGCTGACAAGGTCACTTCGCCTCCGGCAGGAGTATAAGCCATGGCGTTGGACAACAGGTTGAGCAAAATCTGCTGAAATCGGTCCGGATCCACCGGTACTGGAAATTCCTCTTCCATCTTCACCTGGAAAGTAAGTTGCCGCTTCCGCATCTGTTCCTCCACGGTTTTCGCTGTGGAGCGGAACAGTTCGCCAATACCGATCGTCTCAATGTTCAAGGGCATATTGCGGGATTCGATTTTGGACAAATCCAAAAGGTCTGCGATCAGTCTCTCCAAACGGAGACTCTCCGCCTGGATGATCTCCAAAAATTCCTTGCGCATTTCGGGATCCTCGGCAGCTCCATCCAACAAGGTTTCTGCAAATCCCCGCAAGGAAGTGACCGGGGTTTTCAACTCATGGGAGACATTGGCAACAAATTCGGTCCGCATCTTCTCCAGTCTCCGGATGGCGGTAATCTCGTGAATCACCGCCATCACACCCGTTCCCCCTCTTTCCTCCCAGATGGGAGTCAGACGGATTTCCAGGATGCGCTCTTCGGGAAAATAAAGATGTACCTCATCCTGAACTCTTCCCCCAGATTCCATACATTTCCGAATCAATCGGTGCAGATCATGAAAAAGCGCCCCTTCCGGGAGTGACTTATGAAGCAGTTGCCGCGGTTTCAGGTTGAAGAACCGATGGAAGGCCCGATTGGCCAGTGTGATTTTTTTCTTGGAATCCACCATGATCAGACCGCTGTCCATGGTCTCGATCACTCCAGTCAAGCGGCGCTCACTTTTGCGGATCGTCTCCAACTGATACCGCAATCCCGCCGCCATCCGATTGATGGCAGTAGCGAGGCGACCAATCTCATCCCTCTTGGTCACCGGAATCCGGCGATGGTATTTATTGCGGGCGATATCCACGGCCACTTGAGTCATCTCTTCAATGGGCCGGGTAATCTTGCGAGCCAGCCGGGAGCTGATCATCGAAGCCAACACAATGGAGAACAGCAACCCTCCCGCAAGTGAGACCCAGACCCGGCTGAGGTGTTGGTCGATCGCCTCCAGGTCCATCGACAACCGGACCACCCCCAACACCTCTTCTCCTCCTTTGCCACCGACCACGGGAAGGAACACCTGGAGGTGATCATCTTCCCGGCTGCTCTGGGCCTTCCCCTTGGAATCCAGACGGAGGGCACGGGCCACTTCTGGATGTTCTTTTAAATTCTCCTCTTTCGAGGATAA
>CAUGKZ010000403.1 GCA_959600065.1 uncultured Kroppenstedtia sp.
AGCAGAAACCTCCTTCACCAAGATCACCCAACTATCAAGTGGTTGCTCTAGGAGATAGTCCCGGCGCAATCCGAAATCCACCATCATCGACAGGAGGATCCCCGCCGGACCCAGTAAAATCAACACCGGTAACCAGGTACGCTTCATCTTCAATTTTTCCGCGGCAAGAATCCGGAACATCAGAGGCTCTCCCCCTTCCCGGTCAATCCGAGGAACAACTCCTCCAAGGAAGGTTTCACTTCTTCCACCCGGTAGACGGAAAACCGATCCATCACCAGACTTTCCACCACCCGGGATGTCGCCTCCCGGTTCATTCCTTCGATCCAAAGATCCCCCTCTTCTACGGAAACCTGCCACCCCTGTTCCCGTAAGAAACGCTGGGCCTCTGCCGGATCCCCCACACCGAAGCGAACACGGGGCCGACTTTGTTTCTGAAGTTCTGCGATCGGCCCCTGAAAGATCAGTTCCCCTTGTTGGATGATCCCCACCTGTGTGGCCATCTGTTCCACTTCACTCAACAAGTGACTGGAGACCAACACCGAGACATCCTGCAGGCGGGGCAGCTCGACGATAAACTCCCGGATCTCCTGGATGCCGGCGGGGTCCAGTCCGTTGGTAGGCTCATCGAGGATCAAAAGATCCGGCTTCCCGAGGAGGGCTGAGGCGATTCCCAACCGTTGTTTCATCCCGAGGGAGTATTGTTTCACCTTTTTATCCGCTGCCTTGCGTAGACGCACCCGCTCCAGCACCTCATCGATTCGCCGCTTGGGCGCTCCCAGGAGTCGCCGGGTCACCTCGAGATTCTCCCGTCCCGTAAGATGGCCGTAGTAAGAGGGGGATTCCACCAGAGCCCCCACCCGACGCAGGATCTGTTTGCGGTTCTTCGCCAGAGGTTGACCAAACATTTCAACCTCTCCCGAGGTAGGACGGATCAGCCCCAGGAGCATTCGGATCGTTGTCGTTTTTCCTGCTCCATTAGGGCCGAGAAAACCGTACACTTCTCCTCGCCCCACCTTCAGATTGAGTCGGTTCACCACCGACTGCGCCCCGTAGCGGCGGGTCAAATGGACCGTTTGCACCAATGTTTCCGACATTCTTTCCACCTCCTTCACCATCGTAGCGGGTAAAGGTGAAAGCTTCCGAAACACTACCTGAACGGTACCTTAACTTTTCGGGGGCAGGCGGATCTCCACCTGGGTGCCAGATCCCGGTTGACTCTCCACTTGGATCTCTCCTCCATGGGCTTCCACCAATTGCTTGGCAATGGCCATTCCCAGCCCCGTCCCTTGTTCCTGACCGGTGGAGGTGCCTCTGTAGTATCTGTCAAAGAGGCGGGCAACGCCTTCCTCATCCATCCCTAGCCCATCATCTTCCACACGGAACAACAGTCCGGCGTAAGTACATTCCTCTTGCTCTCCTCGAATCTGTAACGCGAGACGGATTCGGGTCCCCGGCGGGTTGTGGATAGCCGCATTGGCGATCAGATTGTCCAACGCCCGCTTAAACCATGCCCCGTCCAGTGGATAGGTTACTCTCTCTTCAGGAACATCCAATTGGATTTCACAGTTCTCAAATCGGGGATCATTGGCCAGATCGATTGCGGACCGCCGGAGCAACTCCGCTACATTCACAGGCCGGAGTTGGAGTGGCAATGCCTCGTTTTTCAAACGGAAAGTCAGGCTCAAATCCTCTAACAATTGTTCCATATAATCCGATTTTTCCTGAATATATCCAGCGAATTGCCGCACTTCCGCCTCTGTCCATTGAAACCGGTCAGTTGCCAACAGGTCAGCGTACCCTTTGATACTGGAGAGAGGCGTCTTCAAGTCATGGGATACCCCGGTGATCCACTCCTCCTGTGACTGTTCCAGGCGAGCCCGGGCTTCCTCGGTCTGTTTCAGGGATCCGGTCAAGGAATCCAGGGACTGGATCACCTCACGGTATACCCGGTAGGGCCTGTGTAGCTTCCCCTCCCCGGATCGGCTGACGGGACGCCCCCGTTTATCCTTCGGCTCCTGCAACTTCCCGTGGGACAGGTTTTTGAGCCAGTTCATCATATGGAGAATCGGAGAGCCCAACCGGCGACCGAAGAGGAAGGCGATGACCACCGTCATCAGCGCCCAGAGAAGAAAATAAATGAGTACCATCCGGTCGTAGGACTCCGGTTGCGACTCATCCGCCACAACCGGTTCAGCGAGCAACCAAGTCCAGTCCCGTCCGTCCCGCCGGTCATGCCAGTAATGAAAGCTATACTCTGATCTTCCCCGCTGTGACAAAGCCTCAATCACTTCTCCCGCCGTCAGTCGGTCCGGTTGAGAGGCGGGACGGCGATAAGACCCCACTTCCCTTCCCCTCTCATCCAGCACCTGCAACCAGCCGCCGTTTCTGCGAACCTCCTTCTGGATCGGATCCGGAAGCTGGATCCGATTTCTCCGAATCACCGCAGACTCCGCCACCCGTATGAGGAGAGAATTCCTCTCCATTCCCAAGATCCAGGTCAACTTCTTTCCCTTCACACTAC
>CAUGKZ010000404.1 GCA_959600065.1 uncultured Kroppenstedtia sp.
GAATCCTTCTCCTATCCGACCCAAAGTGTTTTCATAGGGAACCCGCACATTTTCCATAACCAGCTCAGTAGTGTTGGAACTGTGAAGTCCCATTTTCACATAGGAATCCAACACACGGAAACCCTTTACATCGGTGGGAACAATCACGGCACTGATCTCCGGGGACCCATCCTCTTTTCTCCCCGTTACCGCCGTCAGAGCCAGATGTTTGGCAAAGCTGGCATTGGTGATGAAACATTTGGAACCGTTGATCACCCAGTCGTCTCCTTCGCGAATCGCTGTAGTTCGGGTACCACCTGCATCGGAACCGGCGTTAGGTTCCGTCAGACCGAAGGCGCCTAGGCTCTCTCCCTTGCACAAGGGAACGAGGTACTTCTGCTTCTGCTCCTCGTTTCCAAAGAGGTATAAAGGAGCACACCCCAATGAGATATGGGCAGAGTAAGTGATTCCTGTGGAGGCGCAAACCCGGGACAACTCCTCCACTACAATGGAAAAACTGATCGAGTCAGCTCCACCGCCCCCATATTTTTCTGGAAAGGGGAGACCCATCAGATTCAACTCCGCCATCTTCCGAAATATTTCTACGGGAAAGGTTTGGGTTCGGTCTCGTTCGTCAGCCCCTGGCGCCACTTCCCCTTCGGCGAAATCGCGCATCAACTTGCGGACCATCTTTTGTTCTTCTGACAAATCAAAATTCATTTTCTCCACCCCTATTTCTCTTGATGAGAGCGCTTTCATTCTTTATTATAAGTTTAAGTGGGATTTTCCTTCAAGAATTTTTAGAATGTACTTGTTTCGACTGATTCTCTCCTTCATACAAGATTTGCATCGGGTTCGGAAAAGGGATAAAATTGAACCACAACGCCAGCAAAAAAATAAAAGCACCCATCATCGGAGTGCTTTTCCAGAAGATTGTACACATCTTATTCAAGAAAATCTTTCAATCGCTTACTACGGCTGGGATGGCGCAATTTACGAAGTGCCTTGGCTTCGATCTGACGAATCCGCTCCCGGGTGACGCCAAACACTTTTCCCACTTCCTCTAAGGTCCGGGTGCGACCGTCATCCAATCCAAACCGGAGGCGCAACACATTTTCTTCCCGGTCAGACAATGTGTCCAGCACATCCTTCAACTGTTCCTTTAACAACTCGTATGCGGCGGCATCCGCCGGTGCCTGGACATCATCATCAGGGATGAAATCGCCGAGATGGGAATCGTCCTCTTCACCGATCGGGGTTTCCAGAGAGACCGGCTCTTGGGCGATCTTCATGATCTCCCGTACCTTTTCCGGACTGAGATCCATCTCCTCGGCAATCTCCTCCGGCAAAGGTTCCCGGCCCAGCTCTTGCAACAGCTGACGTGAAACCCGGATCAGTTTGTTGATCGTTTCCACCATGTGCACCGGAATCCGGATCGTCCGGGCTTGATCTGCAATCGCTCTGGTGATGGCCTGCCGGATCCACCAAGTGGCGTAAGTGCTAAACTTAAATCCTTTACGGAAGTCGAATTTCTCCACTGCCTTGATCAGACCCATATTCCCTTCCTGGATCAGATCGAGGAACAGCATCCCTCGGCCTACATACCGCTTGGCAATGCTGACCACCAGTCGGAGATTGGCCTCCGCCAGACGCCGTTTGGCTTCTTCGTCACCCTCTTCGATCCGCTTGGCCAGCTCCACTTCTTCTTCGGCAGACAGCAGAGGAACCCGGCCGATCTCTTTCAAGTACATCCGGACAGGATCGTTGATCTTGACACCGGGAGGAACGCTCAGGTCATCCTCCAACAGTTCGTCATTCTCCTTATCCTCTTCCTCGGAGAATTCCATCGGTTCATCGTCCTCGTTGAGAACCTCGATTCCCTGTTCATGCAGAGCTTCAAAAAACTCATCCACCTGTTGTGGTTCCTGATCAAAGGCGGACATCTTATCAGTGATCTCTTTATATGTCAGAACCCCACGCTTTTTCCCCAGATCCGTCAGTTGATCCTTCACTTGTTCCAGGGTAAGCTCGTGTTCCACATCCACATTTTGCTCATTTGCCAACTTGCGGTTCCCTCCTTCCCTGATCCCACTGCTTCAAGCCTGTTTATGAACCTTTTCCCTTAAACGAATCAGTTCAACCCCAAGACGGGCGGCTTCCGCAATGTCACCAGCTCGTTCTGCCTGCTTGACCTGCTCTTTTTTTCGTTCAATTTCTTTATGAAGGGGATAATTGCATATATGTCGGATATAATCGGAGATCTCCTCTTCCGTCACCTCCGGTGTATCCAGGATCACCAGCCCGCTGGCTTCCCGCAACAGTCGATCGTCTTTCAGGTAACGGAGAAACCCTCCAGGATCCGCAGGATGCCCTTCGGAGTAATAAGAGTAAAGATAAGCAGCAATGGCGGCGTGAATCTCGATGTTGAAATCGGCCCCCACCGTCTTCAGCACCCGATCCGCCACACTCCGATCCTGCATCATCGCTACCAGCAGGCGTTGTTCCGCCAATTCATGGGCCAGCGGGCGCCGTTGATGACCG
>CAUGKZ010000405.1 GCA_959600065.1 uncultured Kroppenstedtia sp.
ATCGTTTTCTGTCGAGTGTATAATAATAAAATCGACCGGGAGACCGCAAAGGAAATCACAATTCATAATTAGGAGGTTGTAAACCATGAAGGATAAAAGCAAATTCATCGACCTGGATGTTTCTATCAGATACGTCGAGAATGAAGAGGGGCCCACGCTTGCTTATTCTGAAACATCCGGCGTCTCCATCTTGAAACAAGAGGGTCTGTTCTTCAAAGACCTCAATCAAGATGGGAAGTTGGACAAATATGAGGACTGGCGATTACCGCCGGAAGAACGTGCACGGGATTTGGCTTCCAAACTGTCTGTGGAAGAAATCGCGGGCTTGATGCTTCACAGCAGTCATCAAATCATCCCGTCCGTAAGCGGGAACTTTTTCGGGGCAACCACTTATGGTGGAAAATCCTATGAAGAGAGTGGTGCTAAGCCTTGGGATTTGACAGACCAACAGCTGGCTTACTTAAAGAAGAACTACATTCGTCATATGTTGATCATGATGGTAGATAGTCCTGAAACAGCGGCCCGCTGGAATAACCGTCTGCAAGCTGTTGCAGAGGGAGAGGGCTTCGGTATTCCCGTAAACAATAGTTCAGACCCGCGCCACGGCTTTGATATGAGCGCCGAATTTAATGCGGGGGCAGGCTCTGCCGCCCAGGTGTCACGCTGGCCGGAAACGCTGGGATTGGCGGCTACATTCGATCCGAATTTGATGCGCAAATTCGGAGAGATCGCCGCCAAAGAATATCGTGCTCTGGGGATGACAACAGCCTTATCACCACAGATTGATATCGCCACCGATCCGCGCTGGTTCCGTTTTAGTGGTACCTTCGGTGAGGATCCACGTCTGTCCACGGATATGGGGCGGGCATATGTGGACGGATTCCAGACCTCCGAGGGTAAAAATGAATGGGCGGACGGTTGGGGCAGGGATAGCGTAAATGCCATGGTGAAGCATTGGCCGGGTGGAGGCTCAGGGGAAGGGGGCCGGGATGCGCATTTTGCTTGTGGAAAGTATGCGGTATACCCAGGAAACAACTTTGCGGAGCATCTGAAACCCTTCCTCGATGGTGCTTTTAAATTGGAGGGAAAGACAGGGCAGGCCTCCGCGATCATGCCATACTATACGATCTCATACAATCAAGACCAAAAAAATGGGGAGAATGTTGGCAACGCATACAACTCCTATTTAATTACGGATTTACTGCGGGAACAATACGGCTACGATGGGGTGGTCTGCACCGATTGGTTGATTACAGAGGATGGGGGTGAGCAACAAGATGCGATCATGACAGGCAAGTCATGGGGAGTCGAGCACCTCTCTGTCGAGGAGCGGATCTACAAGCTAATCATGGCAGGTGTAGACCAATTTGGCGGTAACACCGAATTGAGGCCTGTGCTGGAGGCTTATCAAATAGGTGTTGAAGAACATGGGGAAGCGTTTATGAGAGCACGATTTGAACAATCAGCCGTTCGTTTGTTGATAAACATTTTTCGGGTGGGCTTGTTCGAAAATCCTTACCTAAAATCCGAGGAAAGCAGGCAGACAGTCAGCTGTCCGGAGTTTCTGCAGGCGGGTTACGAAGCACAACAGAAATCGGTTGTTCTCTTGAAAAACAAGGGACAGGTACTTCCGATCCCAGAACGCAAAAAAGTTTACATTCCGAAACGGCGCTTACCTGCCGGAGTCAATTGGTTTGGTGCTCCGACGCCGGAAAAGCTGGAATACCCCATCGATTTGGATGTCGTATCTAATTACTTCGATGTAACCGACCGTCCAGACGAAGCAGACTTCGGTTTGGTGTTTATTGAAACTCCGGATTCGGGAATTGGTTACAGCAGGGAAGATTTAGAAAAAGGGGGCAATGGTTATGTTCCCATCAGCCTTCAATACAAGCCCTATACCGCCGAATTTGCTCGTGAACGCAGCATAGCCGGTGATCCGGGGGGAAACGACGATCGTTCCTATCAAGGAAAAACGGTGGCAACACGAAATTCACAGGATTTGGAGGCTGTTCTCGAAACAAGGGAAAGGATGCGAGGAAAGCCGGTGATTGTATCACTGTTGCAGTCCAAGCCGACCATTGTCGCAGAACTAGAAGCGGCAGCCGATGTCATCATCACCCACTTCGGCGTGGAAGATTCGGTGATAATGGAACTGCTAAGAGGTGTTTTCGAACCCTCAGGCTTGCTGCCGTTTCAGATGCCTATGGATATCAAGACGGTAGAAGAGCAGTTAGAAGACGTTGCGCATGATTTGGAGTGTCATGTGGATTCAGAAAACCATGTCTATGATTTTGGATTTGGACTGAATTGGAGTGGAGTCATTCGCGATTCACGAACGGAAAAATATAAAATTTATCCGCGTTCGTTGAATTAATAGAGTGACAGGGTTCGAGGTGGCAGATATAATAAGAGGGATGATAGAATCCTAGCTTATATAGACTATCGCTGTTGCGAAGACGGTTCCCCGTTGTTTCATTGGGAACTGTCGGTTGGGAGTAGACAAAGCTCTTAAGTA
>CAUGKZ010000406.1 GCA_959600065.1 uncultured Kroppenstedtia sp.
GCTTTGCACCCATAGGGCACAAGTCTCGCCAGGGTCGCTTCCGCTCCTAGGTCTCACTATGGCTGCACAAAACACCCTTCCGCTGCCTATTTTCTGGTTAATCAACAGCCCTGGTGATGGTGAAAAGGTTTTATCCAGGTGTGTCTTTGGCTCATCAGAATTTGGAACCCTCTACTAACCCACCCTACGCTCGGGCCAAGAAGAGATAGTCTGGGGAGCCGCTGAAATGGGGAAGGGTCATCCTCTCCACCTGGAAGAAAGACTCCAGTCGATTCTTAAATGCTTCCGCAGGGGAGGCACTCCAAAAGGTTATGATGCCGTCGGGGGCCAGTAGCCGCTTCAAGTTCTGAAGCCCTTCCACCGTATACAGCCCTTGGTTGGAGTCCACCACGGTCCAATCCGGACCGTTGTCAATATCGAGGCCGATAACATCAAAGCGTTCCTCCGCTTGGCGGATCCATTCTACCAGGTCCGCCTCGATCAGACGCGTCCGGGGATCTTCCAATGCATGGCAGGAGTGTTTGTAGAAGTATTCCTGATACCAACGGATGATCAGCGGTTCGATCTCCACCACTGTCACTTGTTCCACCTGGGGCTCGAGGAGGGCTTCAGCCAAAGAGAAGCCGACCCCCAGTCCGCCGATCAACACCCTGCGCGGTGAGGAATGGTTCTGCAGGGCTGAGCGGATCAGCTCCCGTTCCGAGTCTCCGTTGTAAGTAGCCATGAGAAATGTCCCGTTGCTGATCAATTCAAGATGATGCCCCCGGCGTTGAAGTTGCAATTCGCCCCGCGGGGTCTGCTGTCGTTCGATCACTTCCGGTAGCTCAGTCAATAATATTTCTCCCTTCTTTCATTCTGCAAAATAGGGATTCATGCAGGTGTGTGGATGATCCCTGTTTTAAGCAGGAAATAGGGTTGGGATGTTGTAACGATGAAGAGCCTTTACGCTCTTTGCAAGAGATCGGAGCCGTCCCACCATCCCCGTCTCTAGAAGCATATTTGACGATGTGGGGAAGAGAAAGAGACTGTTGCTTCTATCACCCATTTATCAGTTAGGAAACAGCCTTGAGATTCATAATCTGCCAAATCCTTTTTGGAGTGGACGGAGGAGGGGTGGGTTTCCCATGGAGCGTCTTTGACTGTGGAATGTGAAACCCTATCCCGACCGTCTGCAATGCAGGGTATGCACAACGCCTCTAGAATGAGGCTTCTTGCCGCCAGTGTTCCACATCCCATACTTGATCGGCCCAGCCTTCATGGAAATCGGATTCGTGAGATACGAGGAGAACGGTGCCGGGGTAAGTTCGCAGAGCTTCCCGTAGCACCTCTTTGGCAGCGGCGTCCAGATGGTTGGTAGGCTCATCCAGCACCAGCCAATTGGCCGGGGTGAGCATTAGCTTGCAGAGACGGACCCGGCTTTGTTCTCCTCCGCTCAAGGAGGCGAGGGGCTGGATGAGATGTTCCCCCCGGATTCCGCAACGGGCCAGCGCTTGGCGGATTTCTTTGCGGGTTTGATTCGGGAAAGCGGCCCAAACCTCATCCATCGCGGTATGGAGAGGTGGGGCATGCTCTTCCTGGACAAAGAAAGCGGGTTGGACCCGGTCTCCCAACCGGATTTGTCCGGATAGAGGATGTATTTGCCCAAGCAGCGTGCGCAGGGTGGTCGTTTTGCCCACACCGTTGCGGCCGACCAGGGCCACCTTTTCGCCACGCTTGATTTGCAAATCGACGGCGGTATATAAGGGCTTGCTGTATCCGACGGACAATCCTTTCGCTTCCACCACCGTCGTCACCGGCTCGATGGCGACGGAAAAGGAAAACTTAGGCGGAGGGGAGGAGTGTGGCGGATCAATCCGTTCCATCCGTTCCAGCCGCTTTTCCCGACTTTTCGCTTGCCGGGCTGTAGATGCCCGGGCTTTGTTGCGCCGGATGTAATCCTCCAACCGCTTGACTTCCTCTTGCTGTCGCTGGTATGCCTGATGCACCTGCTGTTTCCGGAGTTCATAGGCGGCCAGAAACTGTGTGTAATCTCCGGGGTAGCGGGTGATTTGACGATGTTCCAGATGAAAGATAATCTCTGCAGTCCGGTTCATAAATTCCTGGTCATGAGAAATGAGTAGAAATGCCCCCGGAGAGTTCTTCAGGGTCTCAGCAAGCCAGTCAATATGAGCCGGATCCAGGTAATTGGTCGGCTCATCTAACAGTAACAAGTCGGGTTGTTGCAACAGTAATTTGGCGAGGAGCAATTTGGTCCGTTGTCCCCCGGATAACCGGCTGACGTCGGTTTCCAACCCGAGGGAGGTCAGCCCCAGACCGGCGGCGGTCTCTTCCACCCGGGAGTCGATCGTGTAAAAATCTCCTTGTTCCATCTGTTCCAATAGCTGGGTGTACCGTGTGCACAGTCGGTCCAACTCTTCTCCTGCGGCTTGCCCCATCTGATGTGTGACCTTCTCCAACTCTGTCTCGGCTTTGTAAAGGTCGGCAAAAGCGGTCTGTAGAAAAGAGCGGATGCTTGCG
>CAUGKZ010000407.1 GCA_959600065.1 uncultured Kroppenstedtia sp.
GGCAAAGCCTTACGGAAGCAACACAAGGAAGAATGTTGCCCCTAAACGCCCTCTCTCCAGATTCTCCGCTAGGTAGGATGGCAAAGGTCGCTTTGGCAGCACACGACTCCTTTCCACCGCCCATTTTTTGGTTAATCAACAGCCCTGGTTTTTAAATTTAACAGGGTCACCGGTTTGGAGGAAGTTGCCGGTTTCCTGTATAGTGAAATCGTGGACTTTACAAAGGACGGGGGTGGAAGCATGTATCAAATCATGATCGTGGAAGATGACGGGAAGATCGCCGGGTTGTTGAAAGATGGCTTGGAGCGATACGGATATGAAGCTGTCATCGTGGATGACTTCGCCCGGATTTTGGAACGGTTTCAGGAGCTTCAGCCGGATCTGGTGTTGCTGGATGTCAATTTGCCGCGATTCGACGGATTTTATTGGTGCCGGCAGATCCGGACCGTTTCCACCTGTCCCATCCTGTTTATTTCCGCCCGGGACAGCAAGATGGACCAAGTGATGGCCTTGGAAAACGGCGGGGACGACTATATCACGAAACCCTTCGACTATGAAATCGTGATCGCCAAGATCAAAAGCCAGCTCCGACGGAGTTACGGCTCCTATTCTACGAAGATGGAGAGTCGCAACGTAACCTTGGAGGGATTGGTATTGCATCCGGAGAGGCTGGAATTGTCTTTCGCCGGAAAAAAAGTGGAGTTGAGCAAAAAAGAGGCCACCTTGTTGGAAGCATTGATGGAATCTCCCATGGCTGTGGTCAGTCGGGAAGATTTGTTGGAAAGACTGTGGGATGACCAACAATTCGTCGGCGACAATACATTGAACGTCAATGTAGGGCGGGTGCGTAAGAAGCTGAAAGAGCTGGGGATCGAGGAAGGGATCGAGACGATCCGGGGGGCTGGCTATCGTCTGCGACCCAGTTGGAGGAAGAAAAGATGAAGCTTTTCATACGCGACCATGCCTCTATCATGATTTTTTTTGTCTCTCAACTGCTGTTGATCTCCTTCCTTTATTGGCTGGATGGACCGAATCATCTTTCCACTCTGTTATATACGATGCTACTCAGTTCCAGCCTTTTTCTCATTTTTCTTGCCTACCGGTATGTGCGTTACCGTTCCGTTTATCGCCGTCTATCCCATCCTCTCCAGGTGATGGATGACTCCGTGCTGGGGGAGGGGGACGTCCCACTGGAAGAGGCTTTGAACGACCTTTTACGATCTCAATACCAGCATTATCAATATCAGTTACATGAATATGAACGAAAACAATGGAACCAAGTCACCTTCACCACTCAGTGGGTGCATCAGATGAAAACGCCCCTGTCCGTAATTCAGTTGATCTTGCAAAACAAAAAAAATCTGGATGTGAACAGTCTGCAGGAGGAGGTGGACCGGATCCGAAGAGGGCTGGAAATTGTGCTGTATACGGCTCGCTTGGAGGTCTTTGACCGGGACTTCCATGTAGAACCGGTGCCGCTTCGCTCCTTGTCCCAGCATGTGATCCATGAAAACAAGCGCTTCTTCATTCAAAACCATGTCTACCCGGAAGTGACCGTGACTGAGGAAGCGGTGGTAGAATCTGATGCCAAATGGTTGGAATTCGTGTTGAACCAGTTGGTGACCAATGCCGTCAAATACTCCTCCGGATTCGGGAAAAAAGTGACCCTTCATTCCTATACCCGAGGTCAAAATTGGGTGTTGGAGGTGAAAGATCAAGGCGTGGGGATTCCGAAACAGGATCTGCGCCGGGTCTTCGACCCCTATTATACAGGGGAAAATGGACGAATCGTCAGCGAATCCACCGGGATGGGCCTGTATCTGGTTCAGGAGGTGTGCCATAAATTAGGACATGGGATTGAAATGGATTCTCAGGTGGGGGAGGGGACCACGGTTCGTCTCTTATTTTTCCGCGCCAACTGAGCCGGAAAGGGTGATCCCAAAGTCATGCAAGAGATCAGGGGCCGAATCCGGTCACAGGCACGCCCATATCAATGAAGGAAGGTGAAACAGATGGAAGATATCCGAGTGCTTATAGCCGATGATGAAAAGGAAATAAGGGATTTATTGAAAAAATACCTTGAAAAGGAATTTTATAAGGTGGATGTGGCTGGGAATGGAGAAGAAGCCCTTCATTTGTTTGATGATAACAAATACAATCTGATCATCCTGGATCTCATGATGCCCAAGGTTGATGGGATCGAGGTATGCAGAAGGCTCAGGAACAAAACCAATGTTCCCATACTGATGCTTACGGCTAAGGATCATGAGGTTGATAAGATTTTAGGTCTCAGCATAGGAGCGGATGATTATATTACCAAACCATTCAGCATCAATGAGGTGGTTGCCAGAGTCAAGGCTCTTTTGAGGAGGTTTTTAGTACTGGGCAGCGACAGGAGTTCTCATGAAAATAACCTTATAAAGTTTAAAGGCATCTCTATTGATCTGAAAAAGTGCACAGTCATCACAGCTGGAGAAGAGGTATCTTTAACTGCAAAAGAATTTCAACTG
>CAUGKZ010000408.1 GCA_959600065.1 uncultured Kroppenstedtia sp.
TAAACAAACTCTTGGTTTTGCTTGTCCCTAAGCTTCCTGGCAGGGGATCTTCTTCTTCAAAACGTTCCCAGCCCGTCTTCTTTTTCTCGGGCTCTTTTCCTTCTCCTCCCGGTCCGTTGGAAGCTCCGCTCCCGCGGGCTTGCCTCACATCGGGCTCGTTCCAATCTACTCTCGCGCCGGTGCCCGCCTCTTGCATGGAGTGCCCTGGCATCCATCTCCGTGCCCAGCGCTGGAGGGTGGTTTTTCCTCGGTGGATCAGCTCATCCACCACCCGGAGGACCGGAACGCGACGGGCGAGTTGATCCGCTGCCACAGCCAACACGAGGACCCCGGCTTCCTGGGGTGGGCGCCGGAGCAGCTCCTTCCCCCACTGTTTCAAGGTTCCCACCGGATCTTTCAGGAAAGCCTTTGTCGACTCCGGGTTTTGCAGGATGTCGTTGGCGGTGAGTGCGGCACCGAGAGCGGTGAATCCTCCGGCGAGGAAACCGCCTCCCGTCGCTACCGTCAGGATCCCGCCCAGTACGGTGACGGTGGTGATGACTCCTGCCTTTTCCCAACCGTTTAGCCCTTGCCACCAGTCTGCCAAGCGATCCAGCAATCCTGTGAAATAGGCTTCCGGGCTGTCGGACAGAATCCACACATCGGCGGAGAGCCCGAGGAACAGGAGCCCCACCGCCAAGGCACTCCCCAGAATCAAGAAACGCCGGTGTAGGGTCTGATGCAAGGTTTCCTGTTCCGTCCCTCGATGCGCCTCAGGGGGTGCCAGCAACGTGAAGCCGAGGCGCCTTCGTTCCCGGGTGAATAAGAGCATGTGGCCCCATACCTGGCGCCCCCGAGGAATCGTCTGCAAAATCGTCAACAGCTCGGTCAAGGGTTCTAAGCGGTGTTCACCGGGGAGGCGAGGGAGCCTTTCTCTCACCTGATTCAAGCGGAGGTAGTCCAGCCCGATGGCCCCCAGAAAAGCCGCCACGAAGACCCATTTCAAGAAGTGCCCCTGTCCGGTCAGTCCATACAGCAACTCCGCCAGTAAAGGCATCCCGTCACTGTGAGCATTCCAGGCCCCATGGTCAAATACCGCCCAAGAAAAGATCGCCAAGGGGAGGAGGAAGGCCTTCTTTCCCCACCGTCTCCGCCCTTGAATTCCCAGTCCGATCGCCAAGGTGACAAACCCGCTCCAGATCCCATGTCCGGAAGAGAAAGCGTGACTGCTTTCAAAGGAGCCGGGAAACAGGGTGAAGATTTCCCAATTTTGCTCGGTGTCGGACAATAACTCCGACAGAAAGCCCCAGAATCCGCTTCCGGAATCTGCCGTCACCCAACGCCGTAGCATCTCTTCCATAAAGTCGAACCCGACCCCAACCGCCGCGCCGGCCAGCAGATAGTCGGTGAGACTGAAGTGTTGCGTACGCCGGGTCCACAGGAAGAGGAGAAAGAAGGGGATCAGCTTCACCGTCTCCTCGATGAAGGGCCCCAACACTTCACTGCTCCAGTCCGCCCCCACGGAAAGAGCTCCCTGAGCGAACAGGCCGTGAATAAAGTAGAGGATCAAGGCTGATAAAGGGGCGGTCAGCCAAGCCCCCACCGCAAAAAAACGGGCGGTCCCCGTCCAGGTCATCGTCTTGCTGCGGGCGAGGAACCAAAACTGCCACAACAGGTAGTAGCTCCACAAGAACTGAACCAAGGCCTGCCTCGCTTGCGGGATGAAGATCCAGGCGAGGAGGGCGAGGGGAATCAGGATCCAAGCCAACAGGATGTAGGCTTTTCTTCCCCAGTGAAGCAGTTGGTGATGGTCTTTTCTCCAGCGTTGCCAACGTTGTTCCCCATATTGCAGGCAAGTGGTTCCCCACTGCCGCATTGTTTCAAGCAAGTACACCCCTCCTGTTCTGGAATTGATTCTATCGGAAATGAGTGAATTTTCAAGGCATGGGTGCAAGGGTCGCTGGTAGAATACCATCTTCCGATGGGAAATTTGGATCATTAAGCCTGTTTTTCATTAGGGAAGTGTAAAAGCAATCAATCGGTTGGATTTTTTATGTGTATTTCATCGGACCCGGAGCCATCCTATGCTCAACCCATTCAACCCATTTAGGAGGATCACATGAGACGGAAAGAAGAAAACGAGAAGAATATCTATGAAAAGACCGGGGAATTGACAGGCCAGGCGGAAGAGAAGCAACCTGAACAGGGGCCAGAAGATGAGGAGGTCGACCTGATGCAGGAGCAAGTGTATGATGGTCCCGTGTTTGACGGTCCGATGGATGTCATGGAGAAGATCCGGAAGGTGAATGAAGATGAGGAGTGAAGTCGCCCTGCGGGGCGGTTTTTTGTTTTTTATACTCTTTCTGGTCGATCAGACCTTCCCGATATTGACGATGGCAAAGCTGTTGATTAACCAGGAAATGGATGACGGGAACGAAACGATCCTTTCACTCTTCCCATTACCCCCCATCGTAAAATATCCCTTGAGGGGACGGGGAGAGTGGGAGGGCTACGATCTCTTGCAAAG